>CAXYUL010000040.1:0-11118 GCA_964292095.1 uncultured Bacteroidales bacterium
AGGCCAAACTCAATTTACCAGGTCAAAACCATTTCAAATGCTAGCTGTAGGCAGGTTTCTAATAGCTGGCTCCTTAGCACTAATAAACGAAAGCGAGCACTATAAATATCTTAGAAACGATTATCTTCCAGAGTTTCATTACACGTATGATAATTACACACAATATGCCCCGGCAGCTGCAATGATTATCATGAAGGCTGCTGGCGTAAAAAGCAGAAGTTCGTGGGGTAGGATGTTAGTCTCTGATGCATTTACAGTTGCACTAATGGCCGCCACTGTAAACTCAATGAAAAAGGTCATAAAAATTCAGCGTCCCGACGGAAGTGGCTATAATTCCTACCCTTCTGGTCATACAGCAACTGCATTTATGACGGCAACCATGTTTAGCAAAGAATATGGGCCAAGAAGTAGATGGTATAGTTTTGGAGCCTACACAATTGCTACGCTCACTGGTTACACTAGGTTTTTGAACAACAGACACTGGACCTCAGACGGACTTTGCGGAGCAGGCATAGGAATAATAAGCACCGAGCTAGGCTACTACCTTGCCGATCTTATCTTTAAAGACAAGGGAATTAAGCTACCACCTCTAGTAGAAGAATACAGTAGGTATCACAAACCTTCATTTCTAGGAGTTGTATTAGGAGTAAATACAATTTTAGGTAAGTATCATACTCCCGACAATAATGAAATAACTTTTGATACAGGAGCAGATGTATCGCTAGATGGAGCTTGGTTTATAACTAAACATTTGGGAGTAGGCGGAAGGATAAGTGCCGCAAATACCACTGTGAATGTAAACGGTAATAACTTATTATACGCTCCAAACGAACCAAAGGACTTTCCTAACGATGTAGAAAAATCTATAGACTTATTTTCTATACAGCTAGGCTAGGCGGTTATTATTCATACCCACTTACTAGTAGATGGTTAATTGGGAGCAAACTACTAGCCGGAATAAGTTATACTCCAAAATTTGAATTATTGCCAATTATAGAAGGCAGAAAATCTGTCTTTGCAATTACATCTGGAGCAAATATTACCTATAAATGCAAGCAACACGTAGCCCTAAAACTATTTGCAGACTACCAAGTTCAGCAGTCTGCAATAGTATCTAAAGAAAAAATAATGAATAGGCTAAGCATTGGGGGCGCTGTAAGTATATTACTATAATTCTATAGATAAAATTTAATAAAACTTAGCCTTAACAACTATGGCTTAATTTTTCTATATTTATTAAGGGCACTATAAATAGAACCAGCCCAATAGTTACGTAATCCAAAGCCCTTAGGCGCAGCACTCAATAACATAGAAGAAGCAATTTTTCTTGTTTTGGTATCAAAAAACACAAAATAATATTCGCCTTGCAACTTAGCTTTATTAAGATTCTTAACAATAATAACAAACCCTAAACTATTCTTAGCTTCTAAGTTATAGCTTTGGATCTTTTGTTCTATCTGCTGCTTAGTTAATTCTATACCACTATCTTTAAATAACAAACTACAATCAATAGCCTCGTTACTTTTCCTAACAGCAGATAAATCTATATTTACACTCGTTTTATTTAAAAAGTACTCTAAGTTATACTTTTTTGCCTCATCTACAAACAACTGATTTATTCCTAAAAAAACAGATGGGAACTTATCTATACCCTCATCAGCTCCAACAACCTTAGCCATAGAAAAGTCTACTCCACAAAAATCAATTTTTGTTTCTTTTAGAATATCTGTATTATTTTCTTGTGCGCTAATTGTAACTGCACAGAATAAAAACACAAAAAAACAAGCTAAATACCTCATAATTAAAATATTAATAAAGTTAATAAAATATCTATATAATTTTTGAACTATCCCTCAAATCTACAAATTTTATTTGTTTTCTGCTCATTTGTGGAAATTGTTTTTTTGCAATACTCTCCACTGGCTCAAAAACAATATCAGGGGCAACCCTAACTTTAGATCTAAAAATATCCTTTAGGCTCTTTGCAAAAGCATCTGAAGGATCGTTACAACCAACTATAACAGTAATAGCATCGGTACCTATACTACTTGTATATACCTCAACAATATAATTAACAACCAAAGGAGTATTATCCAATATATCATACAGTGCCCCAGGATAAAGAGTTGTACCCTTATATTTTATCATCTGTCCTCTTCTACCAAGCACAGGGCTCAACCTAATAGTATTCCTGCCACAATTACATGGGCTAGAATAATGATAACAAATATCTCCTGTTTTAAACCTAAGCAAAGGCATTCCCCTAACACCAATTGTTGTAATAGTAACCTCACCTGGCTCATCATCGGCAACAGGCTTATTATTCTCGTCTAAGAACTCTACAATAATTAACTCAACAGGAACATGGCCACCACAAAAACACTCACACTCTGTAAAAGAAGATTGCATTTCTGTAGATGCATAGGTAGAATGTAACTTTAAAGTAGGCCACTGTTGTGCAATCTTTGCTCCTAAAGTATTTAAAGAAAAATCATTATTTCTTAAAGCCTCGCCAATGCAAATAGCTCTTCTTAAAGGGCTATTAATATAATCTATACCATTAGCCTTAGCATAATCAATTAATTTAAGCAAAAAAGAAGGTACAACAATACAGGTATTTGGCTTAATTCTCTCTATTGTATCCCATTGCAATTGCGGAATACCATTTCCAACCCTAATAACCCCACAACCTAAATATCTGGCACCTAAAAAATAAGCCAAACCAGCCATAAATCTTCTATCAATTGTTGTCATCAATTGAATAATATCATTAGCACAACAGCCAGCAGTGCTAAAAGATAAAGCCTCATTAAAAGCTAACCTATCTAAATCTTCAGAGCTAAGGCCAAAAGTAACAGGATCACCAAGAGTACCAGAGGTTGTAACATAATCTATAATTTTACTACTATCTACACACAAAAAATCCTTATTATAAAGTTGCAAATCCTTTTTTGTAGTAACTGGTATTTTTTGCAAATCCTCTAAAGTATTAATACTAGAAATATCTATTCCATTTTCCTTAAACATTCTAGCATAGAAAGCTGAATTAGAATTCAAATACTCCAATTCTACCATTAATGCCTTTTGCTGAAAATCTCTAATCTCACTACTACTTAAAAATTCTATACCCTTGCTATTCATTTTTTAATCCTTTTATTTTTTTCTCAATATCTGTTCTTTGCCCCAATGTTGGAATTTCTAAATTCAAAGCCTCTCCCCACATTTCCAAGGCCTTAGAGCCATTACCTTTATAATGGTAATAATCTCCTAATAAATCAAAAACATAGTACATATTACTATTAGAAGCTATAAACATATCTTCTTGTTCCTTAGATAAATCTCCCTTACTCTCTATAATTTGCTTAATCATCTTAATATCGCTTCTATAACTAAGCACATTCCTATAATCGCTATTTAAAAACAAAGAATCACCAACAATAGAAAGTTCCTTATTTACATTATCTCCACTAGGTTTACAATTAGAAAAAACTTTTTTAAGATCGTAACAAACATACTCTCCACTCTGCCAAGGAAAAGTAGAAACCCACATTAACATTTTTTGTGGCTCAAACACCACAGAATGATGAGCAATACACTGATTAATAGCCTTTTCGTTACATAAACCTATTTTACTTCCGCCCAATCCATCTCTATCTCTTAATATATTAACAGCCGTTTTAGAACTAATTTTATCATTATTCTCTAACAATTCAGTCAACCTCATATATCTATAAGGACTATCAGAACTAGCAAAATTATCTAAATTAACCTTATCAGAACTAAAAACACTAGACTGATAATGATTTGTACAAACACTGCTCTCTGTATTGCTCCTATAAATATCAATTTTGCTTGGTGTCTTTTCTATAATAACAGCATAACCATCTTCTGCAGAGCCTATTAACAAGGATTCAGAAACAAAAGTCTTACGTTTTTTTGCTATTAAATAAGCTTGGTCTATATTAGAAGCATACTGCAAAATCTCTCTAGCTAAAATAGAAATAGGAGTGGCCGCCGATGTGGGAATAGAACCTTTTGAAGCATTTATGGTAACGCTAAGCCCTTTCTCGTTTATTCCCGACAAAACACCTATCATACCTGCCCAAGCAACAGAAGCAAACTTATAACCAGTACTAGGAAACACAAAAGACAATAACTTATTATTAGCAAACTCTTCCCCTACAAAAAAATCAAAATTTCTACCTATAAGTAAAGTAGAGTCTGAGCTCTTTGAACCCCATACGCCAAAAGAGCTACAAGCCACTAACATATATTCCTGCATCGTATGACCTATGTCGTGAGCCGCATGATAATTAAGCTGCCTCTCATAACTTGTTCCTATATAATCAAATTCGCTAGAACAAGACATTGAAATTCCATAAATTTCCTCTCTATATTCTTTAATTATATACTCCCCTAAATTTCTATTAAATATTCTAATAAAAGCACCTAAAAACTTTAAATATCTTTCAGATGGAATAATTTTTTTTATCTCATTTACAAAGGCCTTCTCTTGATAATAAAGTAAATCTTTTTCTAAAACGCCAGCTGCAATTCCTCTATCTAAAGCATTGCCATGTAGATATGACTCCCACAAACCAGCCTCATTTTTAACTAGGTAATTACCATTACACTCAAATCCTAGCGAATCTTTATTTAGAACATAATTTTCTAAATTAACCTCTACATTTGGCTTCTGCATATCCGCAGTTAAATAAAGAGCAACAAGCCATACAAAAACAAGCAATACTATAGAAAGTAAAGAGATTAATGTATATTTTATAATTTTTTTTAATTTATTCATATCAACTAAAGTTATTTTATCACTTTTTAAAAAAAATAGAAATTAAACATTTCCTATTTTTTTTGCTAAATATTCTCGCCCTAATAGCTCGGAGCATGTAATTGCAGATGTTAAGCTTACACCTAAAACCCCATGTACATTAATATTTTGGCCTGTTTGAAATAAGTTTTTAATTTTTGTTCTAGTAGGTATAAGCGATAATAAAGGATTATTGCTGTTTTTTAGAATTCCATAAGCAGAACCATCTATAGTTCCTGTATAATTCAAATACGTTAGAGGGGTTGATGTATAAATTTTCTCTATATTCTCTACAATAGCTGGGAAATAGCCTTTTACAACATTTAATAAAGTTTCTACTTTTTTATTCTTAAATTCTACATAATCGTTACCTCTTCTTCCAACTGGAGTACCTATCCATTTACTAAGTTCCTCTATATGCATTGGACAAAGTAAGGTTATTTCTTCTACATATTCGCTAGCATCTTCTGGCACGCGCATAGAAACAAACACATCTCTGCTTACATTTCCAACACAATAATGCAAAGGGTTCCAAAACTCAGCATCTACATGAATATGATAATTACTATTTACATACCTTACCCTATTCTTTTTTAAAATAAGATCTATTGTAAAAAAGCCAATAGAATTGGTTAAACTTTTTATCCTATTAACAAATGCCCTTCTTATATCGTGTTCACCACTCAATAAATTAAGCATAAGCATAGGATGCACAGAAGAAATAACATTCTTTGCATAAATTCTCTTCCCATTTTGTATTTGAATATACTCTACACTATTATTCTTGCAGTGCAAATTAGTAACAGCACTAGAATAAAAAATATCTCCACCATTTTCTCGTATACCTGCAGCCAATGAATCTGCAATTGTTTGTGTGCCTCCTTTAAATCTATATGCTCCATCTATATTAGAGCCAATAATCATAGCATGCTCATAAAATGGCGAATAATTTTTAACCCCCCCATATAAGCACACTGTTCCTGCGAGCAAATTACGTAACTCGCTATCTCTAACACAATTATCTATAACAGATGATGCAGATACCTCCATATATTCTAATCTGCTTTCATTTATTATACCATTTTTTAAATTATCTACACTTAAAGATTTAAACACATATTGTATAGCATTAACGTATTTCTCTATCCCCTCTCTCTCATGTGGAAAATACTCTATCATCCTATTTTTAAAATTAGCAAAACCCTGCATGTACTCCTTTTGAATATTAGAATAGCAAATTATATCAAAATTGCTAGCCATTTGCCTAAAATCAATTTTCTCTAATATTCCAAAATACTTAAAAAACTGATTTAATATTTTTCCCTCACCCAAGCTCCCAACATAATGTAGGCCGGTATCAAAAACATGCCCACCCCTACTATAGGATTGCAAGCAACCACCAATGACAGAGTTTTTCTCAATAACACAAACCCTCATACCATCCTTAGACAAGATATTTGCACACTCTAGGCCACCTAAGCCTGCGCCTATTATAGCTACATCATATTTATCCAAATTACACATTTAACTAAGGTTTATATTATATACACACTTACTCTGCAAATCTATGCAAAAAATAAATAGTATTAGATGTTTTATTGTCATTATTTTGCATTTTCACTGCCATATTATTTGCTTTAGCAATAGAAATTATATCCTTAGATGAACTAAAGCATAGTTCACATTCTATTTTATTAAAGCCTAGTATTTCTGTAGAAAATTTTTCTGTTAAGCGCGTTAATTTATGTTTTTGCTTTTTAGAATTATCTCCATCTCTAATAATTATAAGACCATTATCATTTAGTTTTTCTATACATTTTTCTATGAGCCTACTTTGCTCATGGGCAGGCATATAATGTAACATATCATTCATAATAAAAACATCAGACTGTGGTAAATCTAACTCTAAAGCATTAGCAGCTATAAAATTCATATTAACGCTTTTAAGACAAGAATTATTAGCCGTTTGTATTTTAGACTCATCATAGTCTATTCCCACAAAAGTTCTTTTTTTACTATAAAGCCCAAGCATAAAAATTAAAGGGCCATAACCACAACCTATATCACATATTTTTGCATCTGCCTTTATTGCATTATCAAATACCATATATCCCTTTTCCATCTTTATCTTTATTCTCATATACCACTCTAAAACAGGGCCTTTAAAAACAAAACTTTTAATAATAGTATCATAAAAATACTTGTTAGAAAAATTAGAGTATTCTCTCACTAATTTATCATACTCAGCACTAAAGTAACGAGATATATTTTTTGTTTTTTCTTTATAGCTAAGGCCAAAGCTTAAATCTTGTTGAGATATTCTGGGTAAAATTTTAGTAACAATTATTCCCTTATTAATGTAAAAAGCTTGTTTTTTAGCAGAAATAAGTCCTGGCCCAAATAACAATATTGGGATAATATCTAAATCTAATTCTTGCGCAAGATAAAAAGCACCTTTATGAAATCTTTTAAGCTCACAATCTATAGATCTTGTTCCTTCTGGAAAAACAATTATAGAATAACCCTCATCTACTCTAGCCTTTAATGATGGAACTAGTTGTTGATAGCCTTCTGCTGTATTATAAAAATCTGCAAATCTAACTATCCGTCCAAAAAAAGGAGAGTTCCATACCCAACCATTTGTAACCATTACAGATTTTGGATTTAAGGCTAGCAGCAAAAGTATATCAATAAATGATTGGTGGTTAGCTATTATAACAGATGGCTCTTTAAAATTCTGTTCAGAGCTATTAATATTTTTAATCTTAACGGTAAATACAGTATTAAGGAATACCTTACATAGCAAAGACACTGATTTATGAAATGCTAGTTTCTTTTTTTCTTTTTTAATTGGGAGTATTAGTAGAATTGGTATTATACCCTGTAAAATAGAACAACCAAATAAAAAGTAAAGGAAAGAATAAAGGGTGTTTAATAGAGAAAGCCAAGTATAAGGTCGGCCTTTTTTTGCTGGCGAAGATATAAATATTCTAAATAAAATAGGCTGTAGAGTATAGGCAATTAGAACTACGCCCAACATTCCAAGTAATGAAATAAGTGATACAGATTTAAGAGCAGGATGACCAGCAAATGAAAGAGCTCCCATTCCAATAACTGTGGTAAATATAGAAAAGAACATTGCAACTTTATGTGCATTTAAACTTTTCTTGCCTGTTTTATATTCATTTTGCAGACCATCTATTATAAATATACTAAAGTCGTCTCCTAGTCCAAAAATAAAGGTAGAAAGTATAATATTTACTATATTAAATTCTATTTTAAAAATAGCCATTAAGCCTAAAATAATTATCCAACTTAATGCCATTGGGGCAAAGGCCATTAAAGCTAGCTCTAAACGGCCAAAAGAGATTAGCAGAGTAAAGAATATTAAGAAAGAAGAAATATATAGTATTAAATAAAAATCATCATTTACAGCTTGTGCCATCTTATTAGAAAAGTAAGAACGATCTACTGTAACTGCATCGGTATTATCCATAATGTTTTCATAAAGTTCTTCTTTACTATCTTTCTGCAATAATATATTTGCTGTTATAATAAGCATAGAATCTGAGAACTGAATTCTGTCTCTATATAAAGGCATATCTAGCACTTCCTTTGATGTAATATCAAATATTTTATAATCCTTTGTAAATATACTAGTTACATTATCAAACGAGCCTTTTGCAAAACCTACAGCATTTGCAGCTTGCTCTATTTTTATGTTTAATTTATTAATATCTA
Organism: uncultured Bacteroidales bacterium; assembly: GCA_964292095.1. Lineage (GTDB taxonomy): Bacteria > Bacteroidota > Bacteroidia > Bacteroidales > UBA932 > Egerieousia. Next base: position 8,564 of record CAXYUL010000040.1, read on the forward strand.
TGGTACTTATATATTTATTCCATCTATCTATCTTGTTTTTTTGCTCTTGTGGAGTAAATAAGATATCATCTATAGAGTTAATACTAAGCACTTTATTATTGTGTTCTAATTCTTTAAAAAGTTTATTGGCCTCTTTATAAGATTCTATAGATGCTGTACTAGATGAGTCTATGCTTACAATTAATGTTTTATCTGTTGAATTAAAAATTGTATTTAACTTATTTTCTGCTTTTTTTATAAAAGTTGGTTCAACACTTAAAGAGCGCATATCGCTGTTAAACTTAACATCGTTGTACTTAAATAAACAAAAGATAGTTAATAGAGCTATGGCAATTAACAGAATTGGCTTTCTATCAAAGGGGTATGAATTTATCTTTTCTATAAATTCTAGTATTTTATTTCTTTTAGAGCTCTCTCTGTTATCTCTCATCATTTGTGGCAAAAAGATAAGTGCAAAAAGTGTTGTTCCTATTAAAGTAAGTGCAGAAAAGAGCCCAAAATCTCTTAGTAACTGAGATTTTGTAAATAATAAGCCTAAAAATGCTCCAATTGTTGTAAAACTTCCAACAGTAAGCGGATAAGCTAAATCTGCAATTATTTCTCTGTTAGATTTTGTGTGAGACCTATGAGATACTATGTGTATAGAGTAACTAACAGCAATTCCTAAAACAGCTGCGCCTGCACCTATTGCTATTGCTGATAATCCTCCTTTAATAAAATATATGATGCTTAAAGCAAATAGCACCCCAAATAAAACTGGAGCAAGTATAAGAACTACTGCCCTTTTCATTTTAAAGGCTAAGCTAATAAATACAGATATAATAATTAAAGCTATTGTTAAGGTTATAGATGTATCAGATTTTATTTGCCTAGCATTATATACACCTACACTTGGCCCTCCACAATATGCAAATTTTACATTTGGATAGCTAAGTTCTATTCTATTACCTATCGCTTCTATGCTATCTACTAAAACTCCATTCTTCCCTGTGCTGGCACTAGGGTAAACAGGATCTATCATTATTAACAGGGTAGATAAATCTTTAGAATAAATATATCCATTATATATTGTGTAGTTTATGTCCTTAGAAAGGTTCTGCAAGTTTTTAAGAGCATTTGAAGCAAGCCCAAGTGGATCTTTTAAAATTATATCTTTTAAAACCATCCCATTTGGTGAAACTATGTTATAATAGTTTGTTTGCATTTTTTCAATCAGCTTATCAGATTGAATTAAAGAGTCTATTCTAGCATAATCTTCCTCTTTTAAAAAAATAGGAAGATTTTCATATATAAAAGAGCTAACTTGTTGTATTTGATCTTGTTCTACATTTGCATTTATCCTGCTAATGTATTCATCTCCCACAGAGCTTTGTAGATGCTTTATGTATTCCTCGCATGCAAGGGATAAAGTGTCGGGAAGAGAATCTGAATAAAGAGAATCTGCTGCCGAGAAAAGGAGAAAAATTTTATCTTTGCTTTTAAGGTTTTTAAAGATGTAAGAGGTTTTTTCTGATTCACCTTTGGGAAAGAAGCTTTGTAAATCTTCTTCTAAACTAATTTTAGAGGCAAAAAAACTTAGTATTACTGCTAAAATACCCATTATCGTAAATAGCAGAGGGCGTCTTGTGTAAAAATAATCGTATATCTTTAGAAAAAATTTATCCATGCTACTATCTTTTTCTAAATATGCTTAATATTATAAAACTTAAGAGGCCTAAGGTGCAGCCAGATATTATTGCAAGTAATACACTGCCAACTATATACTGTAGTAAAGAGCCACTTATAGATTGTAAGTTTATCTCGCCTAGTGGAATAAAGGTTGGTAGGTTTAAGATTTTTCCTCCTGTGTATAAACTTAAATATAAAATAAGGGGAATCATTGGTGGAATACTTATGTTAGAGGCTATTAGACTAATTACTTTGTTGAGCTTTAGTAAATAAGCTAATAAGGCAGCAACTATCATTTGATAGCCCCATATAGGAATTATTCCACAAAAAATCCCTAATGCTATAGAAAGGGAAATTTTAGTGTTTGTTTCTTTTGAGTGTATTATTTGAAGGTCTATAAATTCTTTAATGTTTTTTTTAGTTAAAGATCTAAAAAAAACTAAAGGATAATAATAAAATAAGGCTATTAAAACTAAAACTGAATTAAGTATACTTATTCTTGTAAAATCTCTAAGCGGTTTAAAATGAGATATGCGCTCTTCTGCTGGTGGATAGTATACTTTAATTGGAATATTAATTACATTTATTCCTCTCCAAGCAGCTTTTACAATTACCTCAACCTCAAATTCGTATCTTGGGGATAAAAATTTCATTCCTTTTAACTGCTCTAATGGATATAATCTAAATCCCGATTGGGTGTCTACTAGGGTTTGTCCTGTTTCTACTTTGTACCAAAAGTTTGAGAATTTATTAGCAAAGGTATTTTTAGAGGGCATATTTTCTGCATTTAAATTCCTTGCACCAATAATTAAGCTATGTGGAGTCTGTTGTATTTGTTCTAAAAATAATTTTATCTCTTTTGGATAGTGCTGACCATCTGAGTCTAT
>CAXYUL010000041.1:0-10912 GCA_964292095.1 uncultured Bacteroidales bacterium
TGAGGCTACAGATAAAATGATGGTTAATACTATTAGGTCTGTTACCGATACTGTTATTTGTGTTGATGCAAATCAGGGATGGAAAGATAAGAATTACGCATTGGAAATGATAAATTGGCTAAATGAGAGAAATGTAAACATGATTGAGCAGCCTATGCCTAAGCTAATGCTAGATCAAACAGCATGGTTAACAGAACGAAGTCCACTACCTATTATTGCAGACGAGGCTTGTCAAAGATTAAGTGATATTAAGAAGTTACATGGAGCATATACAGGAATTAATATTAAGTTAATGAAATGTACAGGACTAAGAGAGGCAAGAGAAATGGTATCTTTAGCGCAATCTTTAGATATGAAGCTTATGGTTGGCTGTATGACAGAAACTTCTTGTGCTATTTCTGCCGCTGCACAAATAGCACCTAAAACAGAATGGGCCGATTTAGATGGCAATCTCCTAATTTCTAATGATTGCTATAAGGGAATGACAATTGTTGATGGCAAGATTACCCTTAGCCAGGCTCCTGGTATTGGGATTGAACCAATTGCAAAAATATTTTAATTTACTAAAGCTATAGTAATAGTTTGAAAATAAAAATTTTGCCTTACCTTTGCGGCAAATAATTGAATATAAAATTTAAAAAAAATAAAAATGGCAAATTTAAGAGTGATAAAAAAAGATGTAATATTTCTAGTTAACGAAGTTATATCTGATTGTTGGGTGTTCATGTATTTGAAAAACGACAAAAATACAGAAGAGGCTAAGAAAATTGTTACAGATGCTATTGAGCTAGGCGATAATCTTTTTGAGCAAATAAATCACTACCCTAAAGAGGATACTAAAAAACACTTTAAAAATGTGAATATTAAATTATTAGAAGGTATAGACGATTTATTTAAAAGATTAAGTGCTCTAAGTAAATAAAGTTTAAGAGAGCTGGCTTAAAGTCAGCTCTCTTTTATTTTAATCTATATTTCTTTAATTCTGTAGTAAATTTTTTTTCCATACCATTACAAGCCGAATTTACAAGGCCATGAAAATCTTTTGCGTGGTTTAAATAGACCAAATGAGCAAGCTCGTGAATTATTACAAAACTCATAAGTTCTTTTGGCAATTTAATAAGATGCATATTTAAATTTAAGTTTCTTTGTCTAGAACAACTCCCCCAGTTAGATGTATTATCTTTTATTGTTATGCTGTTATATGAAAAAGGGAATAAAACAGTTCTTCCTTGCTTATCTGTTATTGTAAAAGATTCGTTCATCTTCTTAGCTAACTCTTGGGTTAATGGTACTAGTACTAACTTTGCTTGTTCTCTAAGTAATTCTATTTGTTCGCTATTTATTTCTGTTCTTACATTTATAGTTTTTCCGTTTATTGCGTTTTCTTTCTGCCTCTGTAAAAACTCTAAAAATTTAAGTTCATTATCTTCTACAAACTTTTGAGCTACACTATAAGAAGCAAAGTATGGAACACTAACTACAATCCCCCTACTAAGACTAATTGCTGCTCTTATATGCTTTATTTTTAACTTTTTAATATAGGTAATAGTACCCAAATTCTTATGTATAACAACCCTACGCATATTTATAAATCTAAGCTTTGTATTGCAGCAAAGGTACAATAGAAAAGAAAGATTACAAGAATTTTGTTAATTAAAAAAAACTTTCTACATTTGCACTCCCAATTTTGGGGTAAAATTATTAATCTTAGCGTAATGGCAGAATACTTAACATCTGACAAAAAGCAAGAGATTTTCGTTAAATACGGAAAGTCTAATACAGATACTGGCTCAGCAGAGAGTCAGGTTGCTTTATTTTCATACCGTATCACTCACCTAACAAACCACCTAAAAGGTAATAAGAAAGATTACAACACACAAAGATCTTTACTTAGACTAGTTGGTAAAAGGCGTCAGGTTTTAGATTACTTAAAATCTAAAGACATAGAGAGATACAGAAATATTTTGAAGGAACTTAACCTTCGTAAATAATAAATTGCTGCTTGTGCAGTACAAAAGAATAAGGATGGCAAGTAAATATACTTTAGCCATCCTTTTTTCTATTTATTTTAAGCAATAATTACCAAACAAATGCAACTTTAAAAGCAAAAGAACCAAAATTTGCACTTACACCTTTCTTAGAAAGAGATTGGCTATGGTAACCAAGTGTAAAATCAAAAGCTTGTCTTTTCTTTGGAGATAATTTAAGGCTACATCCAACTTGAGGATAAGCATAAAATCCGCCATCTATATTGTCTTCGTCAGCACTTGAGGCAAAAACACCATAGCCTAAGTTTAACATGCCTAATAAAGAAAATGACTTATTTATTGGCAAATAAGCCTTAGCACTAGCAAATAATGGAACAAATACTTCTGAATTTCCATCTTCTGTATAAATATCCACTCCAGTACCACCTCCTACAAAGAGATACTGACAAATTCTTGCTCCGTGAACCGTATTAATTGGCACACGATCTATGTTATATGTACCCGTACCAATACCATAACCAAGTGAAACCTCCCCTTGATAATGAACTCTGTTTTGAGCGCCAGCAATTGTAATGGTGCCAAAAAGTAAAAAGATTAAAAAGTAAAATTTTTTCATAAACATTTTGTTTTAGACTTGCAAAAATAGTATTAATTATATTAAATTAAAAATAAATCATTAAATGCTTCACTCATCGATGGATGTGTAAATATAAAGTTTCTTAATACATCTGCACTTAAGCCACTTTTAACAGCTAAAGCAACTATATTAATTATCTCAGATGACTCTGCACAAAATAGCGTGCAACCTAGTATCTTACCATCATTATTGTCTATTATTGCCTTCATTAAACCATCTGTTTGCCCAATGGTTCTTGCTCTTGGAATTGCCGAAACAGCTAATGTTTTAACTTTATAGTTTAAGCCCATGTTTTTGGCATCCAACTCACTTAAACCTATTCTAGATAATGGAGGGTCTATAAATACAGAATAAACTATGTCTTGCCTGTCTTGCATTTTCCTTTTTTTGGTATTAAAAAGATAATCTACAACAATTCTATAGTCGTCTAAAGAAATATAGGTAAATTGAGCGCCTCCCTTTACATCACCTAAGGCAAAAATTCTATTATTTGTACTTTGTAGATACTCATTAACTTTTATAGCTCCCCTATCATCTATTTCTACACCAGCAGCTTGTAAATTTAAATTTTCTGTTGCTGGCTTTCGCCCTGTTGCCAATAAAACAGCATCGGCCTTTAATGATAGTTCTTTGCCTTGCTGAGTAAAATTAACTCTTACCTCTCTAGTACCATCATTAGGTATATCTTTTGTTTCAAAACTTGTTACTTTTACATTCATCTCAAATGAAACTCCTTTTGCTTGCAAACTAGCCATAACAGCATCGGCAATATCCCTATCCTCCCTAGATATTAACTTATCGCCCCCCTCAAGAACCGTAACCTTAGATCCAAACGATGCATACATACTAGCAAACTCTAATCCTATATAACCGCCCCCTACAATAATTAATGTATCGGGAAGATTATTTAATTCTAGTAATGAGGTACTTGTGTAGATATTCTCGCTCTCTACCCCTTTTATATTTGGAATTATACTTTGAGAGCCTGTATTAATAAAAATGTACTCTGCTTGTATAATTAATTCTTGCCCCTTGGTATCTGTTACTTTTACTTTATTTTCGCTTACAAAACTGCCATGACCATTAAAGATTGTAACATTATCATTATCAGCCACATTATGATAGTTTTTATCTCTTAAAAAAGAGGTAATCTTGTTCTTATTATCTATAGCCTCTCTATAAAATTTCTTTTTCTCCTCCCATGCTAAAAAATCTTTTTCGCTAGCAAGTTTAGCAGAGTGAATTAAAGTTTTTGTTGGTATACAGCCTATGTTTATACATGTTCCGCCGTACATAAGTGGTGATTTTTCTATAAGAGCCACCTTTTTGCCATTTTTGGCAAGATAGGTAGCAAGAGTTTTTCCACCCTTGCCAAATCCTATAATTATTGCATAAAAACTTTCCATATTAGTTGTTTTTTTCTTTTACGTTTAAGAGCAATTTTTTTGCCGATCTAGAGACTAATAGCACTGCACCTGCTATAATGGCAGTATCTTTTATTACTAAACGGCCAGCACCAGATAGAAGAGGAAAACCGTGTTCTCCACTACCTAAATTAGGGACCCAAACCTCTGGAGTGCTTACAAGAAATGAAAGTGTTCCTATTGTCATAGTTATTACTAATAACTCACCCAACAAGCCAACCTTAGTAGAAAAGAACCCTAAAAATGTTAGTACTCCTATTGATACTATTAATATTCCTAAACCATGTGCAAAGCCATAAGTGTTATTTTCTTTATGCCACTGCACTTTTTCTTGATCAAATTCGCCCTCTTTTAGCTTGTAGTCTTTGTACTCAGGAGCATCTTTAGTGTAGAAGAAACTCATAAATGGCGAATTAGCTACAAATGGCACTATTCCCTCTGCCTCGTAGTTATAAATTTTTAGGCCACCTATCCATACAAATATTATTAATATTGATACTCTAATAAGTCCATAGCCTAACTCGCTAGAATTTGCCGCCAATTTTAAAAACCAGTAATAAAGTTCTGTAATCTTTTTCATTTTGCACATTTTTTAATTAATATTTATTTTATTGTTTTGTTTCTTAGATTTAACAGTGCAAAGATGATTGGTTTTTAATTGGCTATAAATGGCCATTCTACCCTAAATATTGGCTATTTCTCCTTTAGCTTTTCTTCTTAAGATCAACCTTTTCTCTAAACTCAGAAATACTCATAGAATTAAAAGCTGCAAAAAATCTACTAAAAGCTGCTATATCCTCAAACCCAAGCATATATGCTACCTCCTTTGCGCTTTTATTAGTATAGAGTAACAAACGTTTAGCTTGAGCATCTATTCTATTATGTATTACTTTTAGAGGTGTAGTTTTAGCATATTTGGCAAAAATATTACTTATTGTTTTGGGAGATTTATTTAAAAGTATAGCATATTCTTGTACTTGCTTTTTTGTTTTATAATGTTCATCTACCAGAATATAAAATTGACGTATTAAATCAAAATCTCTTTCGTTTTCTTTGTTTAGATCTAAAGCTTCTCTGGCTATTCTTGTACAAGTAATAATAAATTTCTTTAGCTGAATTCTTAACATTTCTTCTTGTAGGCTATCGTTTATAGCATACTCATTATTAAAATCTTGAGTAAGAGAAATTAATTGTTCAGACTGCTTAGGCGGTAATTTTAATTTGGAAATTTGAGCAGAGCCATTAAATAATATACCATTACAAGAAACCTCGTTGTCGTGGCCAAAAATACAATAAAAGTTTGAGTTAAAAAGCATACTCATATAATCTCCGCTTATTTCTAAAAATTTAATATTATGGAGCGGTGTTAGGGCAACTAGTTCATCTTTATGCAGTTCTAGAGGAATAGAATCGACCTCAAGTTTTAGCACACCATCTCTGAGCCAAATAATTTTATACAAACTACTATCTCTCATTAAATTAGAATTAGCATTTAAGCCATTAGTTAAGGCTACCACGCCCTTTAATGGGCTCGAAAAAATACATTCCATAAACTATTTTTTTATTTAGACGCAAGATAATATTTTTTTGTTTCTTATAAGAAATAAATATTATATTTGCCAGATATTAGCAGTAAAATTTTATTTAATTAAATAAATACCCCTCCCATTAACAAATGTAGTCTGCAATAGGAGGAGGTTATGTTAGTTTTTAATAATTTTAACTCTCATAGGGAGAGGCAGACTACAAATACTTGAGAATGAACGTAGTAAAAAAGACCATCTCTTTAAGCGATGGTAGACAAATTGAAATTGAGACCGGCAAATTAGCTAAACAAGCTGACGGCTCTGTGGTATTAAAAATGGGCAACACAATGTTGTTAGCCACAGTTACTTGCGCAAAAGATGCAAAAGATGATGTGGATTTTATGCCCCTACAAGTGGAGTACAAAGAAAAATTTGCAGCAGCAGGAAGATTTCCTGGCGGATTTATGAAAAGAGAGGGCAAGGCTTCTGATAGTGAGATTTTAGTGGCTAGATTAATAGATAGGGCCCTTAGACCTTTGTTTCCCGACAATTTTCACGCTGAAGTATATGTAACTGTAAATTTAATTTCTGCAGACAGAGAGATTATGCCTGATGCTTTAGCTGGTTTAGCTGCATCTGCCGCAATAGCCGTAAGTGATATTCCATTTAATGGCCCTATTTCTGAGGTAAGAGTAGCTAGGATAGACGGTCAATTTATTATCAACCCTACATTTGCACAACTAGAAGGTGCAGATTTAGATATTATGGTAGCAGCAACTATTGATAATATTATGATGGTAGAGGGTGAGATGAAAGAGGTGAGCGAAGCCACAATGCTAGATGCTATTAAAGTTGCACACGAGGAAATTAAGAAACAATGCCAAGCTCAAGTTGAGCTTATGGAAGAGGTTGGCAAAACAGTTAAGAGAGAGTATTGTCACGAGAATAATGATGAGGATATTAGAGTAGCTTGTAGAGAATTCTGCTATGATAAATGTTATGAAATAGCAAAAAGTGGTACAGCTAAACATGAGCGTACAGATGCTTTTGAGGCTGTATTAGAAAGTTACCTAGAAACATTCACAGAGGAGGAGAGAGAGGAAAAACAAACAATGATAGCACGATATTTCCACGACGTAGAAAAAGAGGCTATGAGAAATATGATCTTAAACGATGGCATTAGATTAGATGGAAGATCTACTACTGAAATTCGCCCTATTTGGTGCGAGGTAGATTATTTACCATGCGCTCATGGATCTGCCATATTTACAAGAGGAGAGACTCAATCTCTTACAACTGTTACTCTAGGAACTAAAATGGATATGAAAGAAATGGACGAGGTGCTTGTTAGAGGTACCGAACCATTTGTTCTTCATTATAATTTTCCTCCTTTTTCTACTGGAGAGGCAAAAGCACAAAGGGGCGTAGGTAGAAGAGAGATTGGTCATGGTAATTTAGCTTATAGAGCTTTAAAACCTATGGTGCCTAGAGGAGAGGAAAATCCTTATGCAGTTAGAGTTGTTTCTGATATTCTAGAATCAAACGGTTCATCATCTATGGCCACTGTATGTGCAGGTACATTAGCTCTTATGGATGCTGGTATTAAAATAAAGAAACCTGTATCGGGAATAGCAATGGGCTTAATTTCTGACTCTAAAACCGGAAAATATGCTATCCTTTCTGATATTCTTGGAGATGAAGACCACTTAGGTGATATGGACTTTAAAGTTACTGGAACAAAAGATGGTATTACTGCTACCCAAATGGATATAAAAGTAGATGGACTTTCTTACGAGGTATTAGAGAAGGCTCTTGAACAAGCTAAACAAGGCAGAATGCACATTATGGGCGAGATGCTAAAAACAATAAGCGAGCCTAGAGCAGAGCTTAAACCTCATACTCCTAGAATTGTTCAAATAATTGTTCCTGGTGAATTTATAGGAGCAATTATTGGTAAGGGTGGAGAAGTTATTCAAAATATCCAAAAAACTACAGGTACTACGGTTACAATTACTGAGCAAAAGGATGCAGCAGGAAACACCATTGGAGCTGTAGATATCTTTGGTGATAACAAAGAGAGTATGGATAAAGCTCTTAGCTGGATAAAGGGCATAGTTACTGTTCCAGAAGTTGGAACAATTTATAAGGGAAAAGTTGTTTCTATTTTAGATTTTGGAGCATTTGTAGAAGTGCTACCAGGAAAAGAAGGCCTATTACATATTTCTGAGATTGATTGGAAAAAAACAGAAAAGGTAGAAGATGCTTTAAAGGTTGGTGACGAGATAGAAGTTAAACTTTTAGAAATTGATTCTAAAACAGGAAAAATGAGACTTTCTCGTAAAGCCCTAATGGAAAAACCCGAAGGCTATGTTGAGCCTGTTAGACGTCCTCGTCCAGATGGTGATAGAAGGGACGACAGAAGAGGCGGAGATAGAAGAGGCGGAGATAGAGGAGACAGAAGAGATTTTAGAAGAGATGATAGAAGAGATGATAGAAGGGATGATAGAAGGGATGATAGAAGGGAAGAACCTAAGGCTGAATAAGTTTAATAGGCTGTAATATATGGCCTTTATAAAAGATGGCGACTAAAATTATAATTTAGTCGCCATCTTTTATGTTAGTAATAATTGAGCAATGGCATTCTTTAAAATTTAAAAGTTACAGAACAATATGGTAAACAAGAGCTCTTAAGATTTACTGAATAAAAAACGAGAGTATGTTCTTCACTTCTATTACCTAGTAAATTATAAAGTCCAAGTCTGAACAATAATTTTGAGTCAGTTTTATCAAACTGTTTAGTGTAGGTGTAACTAGCATCAACCCTATATTCTGTTCCTTTTCTAAACTTCCTAAATTGGTTATAGTTAATACTTTGTTCATTATCTATACTCTGAACAATGCGCCCCGAAGACAACAACCCCCCTAAAGAGAAACTAGATTTAGAGTTCATTTTATAAGTAAAGGCTAAATTGGCTAAGTGAGGAATATCGTAAAGAGACGGCATTTTGCCTCTTTCTTGCATAAAAGAGAACCATTCTTTGCTCCTAGAAAATGCGTATGAAAATTGAAGCATAAATTTAGCCCAGTTAGAATAATAATGTATTTTAACTCCATAACTCTCGCCATTACCTATCATTATATATTTATTCCAGGCTTCTCCACTAGCGTAAGCACTAGGCTTAAAAGCTATTATATTATGTCTACGCTTATAATATACAGACGTTTCTAATGCCCCATTATCCATTAAGAGTTTCCATCCAGCCTCGTAATGCTCAGAGGTACTTGGTTTTATGCCATCTATACTAGGCATCCTAAAATCGGTGGGCAAAGGAAAGGCATCTACGCGAATATAGTGGTAAAACTGCTCCATACGCGAAAAATCGGCATAAAGAATATTACTTTTAGATAATAGCATTTTAATAGAGAAACGTGGTTGAATGCTATAGTATTCTTTCTGTTTTACAGGTAGATATGCAAGAAAGTTAAGTCCTATGTTAGCCTGAAGATTGGTACCAATATCAACTTTTGTATTATAGAAAAAAGAGAATTGAGCAATATTAACCTTCCTATTTTTGAGAATATCCGACACAGAGGCAAGATTAAATTTATCTAAAGATGCTTTTACTCCTCCCGACAAAGTAAAAATATTATCTAGATTATAGCTGTAATCGGTAGTGAATGAGAGTTCTTTAATTCCACCTTTAATATTAATATTTTTGTCTAGGCCAACCATTGGAGCATAAACATTATTAGAATATGATGTGTAAGATAATGTATTGGAATTAAATACTCTTCCTAAAGTTGTACTTAGCTTAGTATAGTATGCTTGGTTATTCCAATTTAGAACCGATTTTCTGCTCTTGGCTTCAACAGCAGAAAAGTAATTATCTTTGGCTTTGTATGCTCCAATAATAAGAGATGTGTTATTGTTTATATCGTAAGAAAGTTTAAGGTTAAAATCATAAAATGAATGGTTAAGATTATCATTTTGAGAGAAAAGACTATTAAAGAAATCTAACCAACTTCTTCTTGCCGCAAGCAAAAATGATAATTTATTTTTAACTATGGGTCCCTCTATTACAGCAGAAGCAGATGGCATCTCTAGGCTTAGGGTTTGAGTGAATTTTTCTTTATTTCCATCTTTTAATTTAATATCTGCAACAGAAGAAAGTCTGCCCTCGTAGTTTGCTGGAAAAAAACTTTTATGAAATGCTATGCTTTTAATTGCATCACCGTTGAACACAGGTAAAATAGAACTTATGTGACTAGAATGGTATATTGGCACACCATCTAGTAATATGAGATTTTCGTCTGTGCTTCCGCCATTTACTTGCATATTGCCTGCTGCTGGCGAGCCTATAACTCCAGGCAAGATTTGAATTTGAGAAAAAATATCTGAACTACTAAATGATAAAAGGTTTGATGGAGAAACTTGCTTAAGTTCGTTGTTTCTATTTTTGGGACTAACTATTAGTTCTTGCAAAGGAAAGGATATTGGAGAAATATAATATAAGTTATACTCACTTTTATTTATGATTATATTTTTATTAATGGATTTATAAGCAATATAATCTATAATTATTTGGTATCTATTAGGTGCTATTTTAATACTAAAAAAACCATTTTCATCTGTTACTGCAAAAAACTCTTTATTTGTTTGGTCAATTAGCCTAATGCTTGCTCCATACAGTTTTTCTCTAGATTTTTCTTCTTTAACCACCCCAGAAAATATTAATGACTTTCTGCCTTGTATTTGTATTATGATCTTATTATCTTGAGCTGGTATTATTTTATATTCGTATGCTAAAAGAATATCTTTTAATAGTGCTTCTACACTAGAGCTACCCGTCTTAACCCTAATTAATTCGTTCATGTCTAAAAGTTGTGGATTATAAGACAGCACCACCCCTGCATCCTCTATGAGAGCAAACCACTCATTTAGATATGCAGAGGATATATTAACTTTAATCTTTTCCTCTTTTATTTTGCTTGTTTTTTTCTCTTGTGCTTGTAAACTTATAAAAGCGGTAAATAAAAATGCAATTAGCAGAAATTTAAATTTCATTCACTTATTTTATAGTTAGAATAATTTGTAATGATTACTAGATAAGGTATCGCAACTGCAATCACATACGTAACATAACTCTAATAATATATTTGAGAGATTTTCCATTTTAAGTTTAGACGTAATCCTTTTTTGTTTAACACTTTGCCCTAAATCTATATGTACATAAAAGTGCTTTTCTATTTGCCTAACTACTTGATCTATACTTGCATTTTCAAATACTAAGATAGTGCGAATTGGCTCAAAGATATTATCTATATTAGTAATTTCAC
>CAXYUL010000042.1:0-10696 GCA_964292095.1 uncultured Bacteroidales bacterium
ACTATACTAATGGAGTTAGGTAGCGCTGCCGAAGGTGATATGGGTTCTGGGATGACCTTTAAATCTATTTTTAAAAATGATGTTGAACTAGAAGCAGGAGATTACATAGTTATTACAGGAAATAGAAACAGCGATGGTTCTGTGGTTTCTAATATGGTTCCTTTTAAGATTGAAGAAGGTAAAACTACATCTTTAAATATAGAGATACCTAAAATTGAAACTAATTTTAAAGCTATTGCTAATATTAAAGGCCTTAACAAATTGCTAAAACTCCCTACAAAAGGCTATACTGCAATTTCCATTATGGCAGCTAATAACGAGCCCTCTAACCACATGATTAGAGATATAAGTGCAATGAGCGGAGAATTTGAAAAATACAATATTGAATTCTCATTTATGTTTAGAAATTTGGCAGAAAAAGATAAGTTCATAAAAACTAATACCAAAACCCTTCCTAAGAATTTGTTGCTAAAAGTTGATGAGCAGGCAAGTGTAGAGAATTTAATTAAGGCAGCTATTCCTGCAGCAAATGGAGCCGAGCTCCCACTTCTATTAATGGTTAATGCAGCAGGCGATGTAGTTTATTTTTCTCATGGATATCAGATAGGACTTGGCTATCAAATATCTAAGTATTTGAGCAAATAATTATAGTTTAAGTAAATAGTATTTTTGGGGAATATTTACATTAATTGAATAGTCTATTTTAGAGTTAAATCTATTGTGCATTTTTACAATTAATGTGTTATTCCCCTTATTTAAATTTAAACATACAATCTCTTTTGTAGGATAGCTTTTTGTAAAGGCTCTCTTTAGTATAGATTTTCCATTTAAATGTATTTCTATTGCATCGGCTGTACCTATTTCTACTAGCAATTTGCCACTTTCTGCTGCCACAATTGTGTGAGCAAACCATCTATTAGATTTCCATTTTATTGGCTCAGTAAAACTAAATAAATTTTCATTTGCGCTTGTAATAAGCCTCCAGCCAGCTTGTTCTGCCATTGCTAAGTCTGTTTTTGTATAAATACTGCTTACAGCTTTTTGAGCATTTGTATCTATAAACACCTCATTAAAAGCACTCCTCCCCTTTCTTAGTATAAAGTTGTAATTCAATTGTATATCTGCTGCTTTTAGTATTTTAGTTTTTAGTAATTTTTCCGCTTCTTTTTCTTTTAATAAGCCATCTACTTTTTTTGTATCTATTAAATATGGCTCCCTATAATTAATTCTTAAATTTTTATCTAAATCGCCGCAGTTTAGTAGAATTTTATCCTTGCCTTGTTTTAAGTTAATACTATCTAAATTCCATTGATATGCAGCAATATTTTTAAAACTAGAGTAGTAATCAAATGATGAGTAGTTATAGATAATTTCCGCATCTTCTAGTGTTAGTAGCTGCTTATTTAACTTAGGCTTCTGCAAATTTACAGAGCTCTGCTGCGCCCATAAAGATAAATTGTCGGGAAGATTATTTAAATATGAGCCTATTGCAAGTAGGAGATCTTTCTCATATTCAACTATTTGCCCATTCCCCATTGGTCCAATGTTTAGAAGATAATTTCCTCCGTGAGAAAGAACTTCTTTTAAAGAAGTAATTTTTTCAGCAAGTTTTTCTTCTAATGGAACGTGCTTTTGCCAAGAACGATAGCCCCAAGTTTCTTTATACACAGAAGCTGCTGTTTGCCAAGGAGTTTCAATTTTATAATTGGGATATTGATTGTCTGCCATAACAGCAAAATCGCCATAATCGTTGCCAATTCTGCCGCTAACCATGCAATTTGGCTGCAAATGTTTTACTAATTCGTACAGCTCTTTGCTTTGCTCACGTGTAAGAGAGCCCATATCAAACCAAAGTTCAGAGATACTGCCATAATTTGTTAGTAACTCCCTCACTTGTTTTAAGTTATGTAAGTGATGTTCTGGAGTAATGGGGTCTGCATTATGGCTAGATATTGGATATGCTTGTGGAAAATGCCAATCTATTAAAGAAAAATAAATGCCTAAATTAAGCCCATACTTTTTACAAGATTCGCTTAGCTCTTTAAGTGGATCTCTACCAAAAGGGGTAGCATCTACAATGTTATAATCGCTAAATTTTGTTTTGTACATACTAAAGCCATCGTGGTGCTTAGAGGTAAAAACCACAGAGCTCATTCCTGCTCTTTTTGCTAGGCTTACAATAGAGTCTGCACTCCATTTTTCGGCTTTAAAATCATTAGCAGTTGCAGCGTAATAATCTCCAAAAATTCCAGCAAAAGACTGAATTTGTTCACTATAACCCCATTCAACAGGCTTATTATCCCAAACTCCTCCAAGTTGCGAGTACAAGCCCCAATGCACAAACATAGAGAACTTTTTATCTTTCCAATTTTTGTTATCTAAATTTTGTGCACCACAATTTATATTAGCTAATAGAAATAATATAGATAATAGTGCACAATTTATTTTTAATAAGTATTTTACAAGCATATCAAGTATTTTTTTGTAAAGATACGCCAAAAAATTATTTTGCAACATACTTAGGTAAATAGTCGTATATTGGATATTTGTTTACTGACTTGTTTTTACAATAGAGAATACTAAATAAATACTAAAATTTAGCATTTATTGGTATCTTTGCAAATTATGATTGAAAGAGAAACTGTAGATAAAATTTTAGAGACACTCCGTATAGAGGATGTAATTGGCGATTTTGTTGCTCTAAAGAGGAGAGGTGCCAATTATACCGCTTGCTGTCCATTTCACAACGAAAAAACTCCAAGTTTTGCCGTATCACCAGCCAAAGGTATTTATAAATGTTTTGGCTGCGGAAAAGCAGGAAATGCAGTTTCGTTTGTAATGGAACACGAGCAAATAAGTTATGTAGAGGCTCTAAAATATTTAGGTAAAAAATACGGTATAGAAATTAAAGAAACGCAAGAAAGCATAGAGGATACACAAGAAAGGTTAAACAACGAATCTCTACTAATTGTAAACGATTTTGCCCAAAAATTTTTTACTAAAACTTTATGGGAAGATGAAGAAGGCATTTCTGTTGGCCTTAGTTATTTTAAAGAAAGGGGATTTACAGACCAAACAATAAATAAATTTATTTTAGGCTACTCCCTAAACCAAAGAAGGGCACTCACCCACGCAGCACAAAGAGCAGGTTACAAAAAGGAGCATTTGGTAAGTGTAGGACTAACAATAGAAAGAGAAAATGGAGAATTACTAGATCGTTTTTATGAGAGGGTAATCTTCCCGATACGTAGTGTTAGCGGAAAAGTTATTGCATTTGGCGGAAGAAAATTAAGAAACGATAAAGAAATTGCAAAGTACATAAACTCGCCCGAGAGTAGCATATATGTAAAGAACAAAGTGCTATACGGCATATACGAAGCAAAAGCAGCAATAGCAAAAGAGCAAAAATGCTATTTAGTAGAGGGTTACACCGATGTTATATCATTTCACCAAGCAGGAATAGAAAATGTTGTTGCAAGCAGTGGAACATCTTTAACTACTGGTCAGATTCAACTTATAAAACGTTTTTCTAACAAGGTAACGGTTCTCTACGATGGCGATTGGGCAGGTATAAAAGCCTCTTTACGAGGCATAGACATGCTCCTAGAAGAAGGTTTAGAAATAAAGGTTGCTCTATTTCCAAACGGAGAAGACCCAGATTCCTTTGCAAAGAGCCACAACAAAGAAGAGATAAAAAACTTCTTAAAAGAAAACGAAGAAGATTTTATAGATTTTAAGTGCAAAGTTTTAAATAAAGACGCAGAAAACGATCCACTTTCTAGGGCAAGAGTAATTAATGATATTATAAATAGTATTGCTGTTATTCCCGACACAATTACTAGAAATGTGTACGCCGAGCAAACTGCAACCAAATTAAATATAGCAGAAGAAGTTCTTCAACAGCAACTAAACAAAATTAGGAAGAAGAAGCAAATAGATAATTTTCTTCTACGCAAACGCGAGGCTCAAAGGACCCAGCAACAAACTCAAATAGAAGAAGAGAATATTGACACAAAGCTAAATTTAGACGAATCATCACTAAGAACAATAGAATCAATTGACATACCAATAGAACTAGAACAAAACATAGAAGGTTCTAATGCTTACTGCAAAGATTCTGAATGTGAATTGCTTTATTATCTAATAAATTTTGGACAACAACCCATACATTTAGAGGATGATATGGTATATGGAGCCCAAAAAATAGATAAGCAAAGTGTTGCACAATTTATTAAATATCAATTACATATAGACGATATAGAGTTTCAAAATAGTATATATAAACAAATATATAACGAATATTTTACACTAGAGGGTAAAAGCGACGAATATATTCAAAAATACTTTACAAATCACCCAAACTTACTAATAAGTAAAACTGTTATTGATATTATTACTCAACCATACACAATAACTATAAAGAAATTTAGTAAATCTTTAGTCCCAGAAAAGAACATTTTAGGGCAAGTAGTACCTAAAGCTGTTTTAGTATATAAAGCAAAGATTACTAATCAAGCTGTTACAAACTTAACTATAGAACTAAAAGACGCAACAAATCCACAAAGAATAGATGAAATAATGAATCAATTAGGAATGTTGAATCAAGTTAGACGTGTGTTTTCAAAAGAATTAAATAGAATTATAATATAAACAATTAGCAAACAATGGCAAAAGATTTTAAAAGATACTTAGTTACCTCTGCACTCCCTTATGCTAATGGGGCTGTGCATATTGGACACCTAGCAGGAGTTTATATCCCAGCAGATATTTATGTAAGATACCTACGTCTAAAAGGAGAAGACGTAAGATTTATAGGTGGGTCTGACGAACACGGTGTTCCAATTACCATTAAAGCAAAACAACTTGGATGTACACCACAAGATGTTGTGGATAAATATCATGGAATAATTAAAGAATCTTTTGAGGGCCTTGGAATAAGCTTTGATGTTTACTCTAGAACAAGTTCTAAGACACATCATAAAACAGCATCTGAATTCTTTAAGAAATTATATTTAGACGGAAAGTTTATAGAAAAAGAAAGCGAGCAATATTTTGATACAGAATCTAATCAGTTTTTAGCAGACAGGTACATTATAGGAACCTGCCCTAAATGCGGTGCCGAGGGCGCATACGGCGATCAGTGCGAAAAATGTGGTAGTACGCTTAGTCCAGAAGAATTAATTAATCCACGTTCTGCTCTTAGTGGAAGCGAGCCAATAAAGAAAAAAACTAAACATTGGTATTTGCCATTAGATAAATATGAACCATGGCTAAAAGAATGGATATTAGAAGGGCACAAAGAATGGAAGACTAATGTTTATGGTCAGTGCAAAAGTTGGTTAGATGGAGGTTTGCAACCTAGGGCTGTTAGTAGAGATTTAGATTGGGGAGTTCCTGTTCCAGTTGAAGGAGCAGATGGAAAAGTACTATACGTATGGTTTGATGCTCCAATAGGATATATTTCTAACTCTATAGAGCTAATGCCAAACGACTGGGAAAAGTGGTGGAAAAGTGAGGATACTAAGATGGTCCATTTTATAGGCAAAGATAACATAGTGTTCCATTGTATTGTATTTCCTTGTATGTTAAAGGCTTATGGCGATGGTTACATATTACCAGAAAATGTTCCTGCAAATGAGTTTCTAAATTTAGAAGGTAATAAGATTTCTACTTCTAGAAACTGGGCTGTTTGGCTTCATGAATATTTAAAGGAGTTCCCTGGCAAACAAGATGTTTTGAGGTATGTTTTGTGCGCAAATGCTCCAGAGACTAAAGATAATGATTTTACTTGGAAGGATTTTCAGCAACGCAATAATAGCGAGCTAGTTGCTATATACGGTAATTTTGTAAATAGGGCAATTGTGCTTACTCATAAATATTTTGGAGGTAAAGTTCCTGCTATTGGAGGAGGACTAGAGAACGATTTATCTAAGCTAGAGAGCATAGATAAGGAAACTTTAGAGCAAATTCCAGTAATTAAAGCCGCTTTAGAGTATAATTTAGATAATTATAAATTCCGCGAAGCCTTAAAAGAAGCCATGAATCTTGCTCGTTTAGGTAATAAATATCTTACCGAAACCGAACCATGGAAAATTGCTAAAACAGATTTAAATAGAGTTGCTACAATTCTTAATGTTTCTTTACAACTATGTGCTAATTTATCAATTGCATTTGAACCATTTACGCCTTTCTCTAGTAGAAAGTTAAAGGATATGTTAAATATTAATGAACAAAGTAAGGTTATTTCTGGTTCTGAATATTGGAATGTTTTAGGATGTTCTAGTATTTTAAATGCTGGACATATTTTAAAAGAAGCTGAGTTATTATTTGCTAAAATAGAAGATGCCGAGATAGATTTTCAAATAGCCAAATTAAACGCTACTAAAGAAGCTAATGAGGCTGCTGCTTCTGATAGTTCTAATGCTACAGCAGCTGCAGCTGCTCCTGCTCCTGCAGCTCAGAAAGATGAGTGCAGCTACGACGATTTTACAAAAATGGATATCAGAACTGCAACAGTTTTAGATGCAGAAAGGGTTCCTAAAACAGATAAGCTACTTAAACTTACCATAGATACCGGCTTAGACACAAGAGTTATTGTGTCGGGAATAGCAGAATTCTACAGTCCTAAAGATATGATTGGAAAACAAATTTGTATTTTAGCAAATCTTGCTCCTAGGAAGATTAAGGGAATAGAGTCTAAAGGTATGATTCTTATGGCTAAAGATGAAAGTGGACGTATGCGCTTTGTTACGCCAGAGCAAGTTGTTGATAACGGTGCGTGTATAAATTAATGATGAATGCTAGTCTTAGCCTAGTATAAGCATTAGCCTTAGTTTGTTAATTAGCAGAAACAGCAAGACATGCAAGAGCTAGTTTACTGGCAAGAAATAACTGTAAGACATGCACGAGCTAGTTTACTGGCAGGAAATAACAGCAAGACATGCAAGAGCTACAAAACCTAAAAATTTTGTAGCTCTTGCTGCTATGAGATAGCTGCCAGACACATTTTGGCTAATATTGCAGACTGTGCAAACTGCCTAAGTAATTTTGCCTGACACGTTTTGCCCCTGTTTTGGGCTTGGAAGCAATGGTTATACATTATAGTGCAAGCCACAATACCATTGTACACTATCTATATTAGCTATGATGATTTGGTAAGCAAAACCACGCTATTTCGCTTACGAGGTGTAGCATAAGACAGTTTGGTGAGCAAAACCCTACTATTTTACTTACGAGATGTAGTCCAAGATAGTTTCGTGTGCAAAAACATAGCATTTTGCTTACGAGAAATAGTCTAAGATAGTTTACTGGCAAGAAATAACAGCAAGACATGCACGAGCTACAAAACATAATGCATGCAATTAACTTATGTTTAGTATTTGGCGTTCTTGCTGTGTGTAAAGTATTTTTTCTAAAAGCGGACGTAGAGAATCTTGGAAAACATAAATTAGTAGTATAGCTAATACTATAATCGTAAAGATAGATAGTATAATAATAATTGTTTTGCCACCCTTTCTTTTTACTGACTCAGGTATAATTTGCTCATTGTACAGCTCTTCCTCTTTACTCAATTTATTAGACTCATCCTCTTTATTCAATTTTTGAACTTCTTCACCTCCGCTAACCTTGAGTTCCTCCACTTGCCTAACATTATCCTCAACATTATCGTGCTCAAAGACCTCACTTAACTTAATTTCTTCATTTATATTACTAAGCTCATTAACGCCCTCTGATACTGGTACAGATTGAGGCTCAACATCTTTCACATCTATATGCTCTAGCTCTTTTTCAACAATCACTGGCAATTGCTTAGCAACTAATTGTTCTGGCTCTAATTTAGGCTCTAATCCCTGCTCAATAATATCATTAATATCAATTTCTTCATTATATGAAATATCTGCAATATCTCTTGGCTTTAAAGCTAAATCTTCAAAAATTAATGTATCGTGAAAAATATTAACATTATTCAAAACAGTAAAAATAAGTTCCCCATTTTCATCAAAAGCCAAATCTCCAAATTTAGGAAACCTGCATTTTCTCTTTTCGGTTAAGAGCATCCTAATTTGCTTTATTACTTTTTCTATGTCGGCTCTGGCATCTATAACGTTTTTTCCGCTCTGCAAAGAATAAAAATTTTCTAGAATATTATCATTTTTACATTCTAAAACACTAAATTTTAGAAACTTTTGTGGGGGAGTTATTATGGTTCCTTTATTCATAATCTCGGCCTGCTTTTTCTCAACAATAAAACTGCCCAAGCCCGCAAGAGCTATTTTTTTATTATTGGGTATTATTTTTTTTAAAATTTCCGAAATTATAATCAAATCCATATCTTTTTGTTTTAAAGTTAGATAGCAATTGCTATGGATGCAAAGGTAAAGATTTTTAAAAATTTTTAAGCAAAAAATTTGCATAGAATTAAAAAATGTTATACTTTTGTACCCGCTAAGCAAAACAAACGCTACTGCACAAAAAAAATTCCTGAATAGCTCAGTTGGTTAGAGCATCTGACTGTTAATCAGAGGGTCCTAGGTTCAAGTCCTAGTTCAGGAGCACTCAAAAAAGCACTTACAGATTTGTAGGTGCTTTTTTTATATAAAATTATGGCAAAATTGAATAATAGTACAAATAAATAATTTTTATTCGTAAATTTGCGTACATTTTTTTAATGCCATAAACAAGCCTAAACGTGGAATTAGATTATAGCAAAAAATTTTCGGTGTTCTACTCTCAGCATTTTAGCAGAATAGAGTTTTATGCATATAACTACCTTCTTAATAGAGAAGAAGCAAATTCTGTTGCACAAAATTCTTTTATGAAGCTATGGATAAAAAGAGAGGCTATAAATTACACAGAAGACGTCTTACCTTTTTTAATTGCAATTACAAGAAATGAGTGTCTTACAATACTAAAACGTAAAAAATCTAGGCAAGTTTACCAAAATTATATTCAATACAGAGAAAACAACATTAACCTTTGTGCCTTAAACAATGATAGTTCTATAGAATTATATTCTAAAGAACTATGTGGAATTATAAATCATGCCTTAGAAAAAATGCCAAATAAAATTAGGGAGACCTTTCTATTAAGTAGAGATAGCACACTAAAAAACAGGGAAATAGCCATAAAATTAGACATAGCAGAAAGCACTGTAGAGTATAGGCTAAAACATGCCTACATGGTTCTAAAAAAATATTAAAAGATTATCTACCTTTATTTATGGTTTTTTAATAACATGTAGTTATTATATTAAAGAGTACAATATAATAACCTTGTTATGAAAAAAAATTTACTTATAAAATACATTAGTGGTAATGCTAATGAGCTAGAGAAGAAGCAAGTGCTAGATTGGATAGAAAAATCTGAATCTAACATGAATTATTTTGCTGAGCTTAAAAACTTGTGGGTATACAATAATGTTATTGGCAATAGCCAAGAAAACATTGGGAACGCAGATAAAATTAATAAGGCAAATTTTAAAATTCTATCTTCAAGAATTTCCCACAGAAACACAATTAAAAGAATTATAAATATTTCTATTTCTGCTGCTGCAGCTATTATTCTTTTCTTTGCAATAGACCTTAGTCTTAATCCTAACCACAGAATAACTAACCCACTTTCCACAAAAGAGCAATTAGCAACACTAGGCAAAAAATTGGAGCGTCCAACTCTACTTTTAGACAATGGATATTCTTTCCAACTAAACAACAATAATGTAGCAGAAATTAAGCAATTTACAGAAAAAAATAAAAACAGGCCAAAGTCTAAAGAACAATCTAAGGACAAAGGAATAACAATAACAAAAAAAAGAGATAATGGAAACTCTACAATAGAAAAAAACACAGTTATAATTCCAGCTGGTTATACTTATAATATTACTCTTCCCGACAGTAGCGCTGTCTTTTTAAGTCCAAACAGTCAATTAAGATATACTGCAAAATTTGACAATAATGCAAGAGAAGTTGATTTCTTGGGGGAAGGCTATTTTAAAGTAAAAAAGTCTAAAATTCCATTCATTGTTAAAATTGGCAACGATATTAAGGTAACTGTATATGGAACAGAGTTTAATATAAACACTAACAAAAGTGGAAAAGTAGAAGCATTACTAGTTAGCGGCTCAGTAGGTGTTAGTAATTCTAAAGGTGAAGAAATAAAATTAAGTCCTAACGAGCTTTTTGAATATAATCTTATAAGCGGACACTCTAGTATAAAACCAGTAAATCCTCAAGACTACTTAGCTTGGATGAAAGGCGATTTTGTTTATGATAATCAACCTTTATCTGTACTGCTAGATGAGATTAGTGCACATTATGCAATAAAAATTAAATACAACTATAATGTTGGAAAAATGCATGGAAGTATAAACTTAAGCAGAAAACTAGGGTACTTACAAATTATGGAAATATTAGAGGAAGCAATGTGCGTTAAATTTATAAAAACTAAACAAAATATATATTTATGTGAACCAAATTAAAGACTAAACTACGAGGAGTTTTGCCGAACCCCTCGTAGTTAAAAACCTATGATGACAAATCATCAATAAAAAATCAATCTGCAAATTTATGAAAAAAATTATTCAACCAACACAAAAACTAAAAAAAATTTGTGTTTTTGCATTACTCACATGCAATCTTCTAATTTTTTATCAACATGCATCAGCCTATGCTATAGATGAAAAACTAGAACAAGCCCAAAA
>CAXYUL010000043.1:0-10634 GCA_964292095.1 uncultured Bacteroidales bacterium
CTCCACAAACAAAAGCTCCAGCTCCATATCGTATTTCTATATCAAAACTAAATGTGCTGCCAAGTATGTTTTTTCCTAGTAAACCGTATTCTCTTGCTTGTAAAATAGCCGTGGTTAAACGTTTAACGGCAAGTGGATACTCTGCTCTAATATATACTAAGCCTTTTTTAGCTCCTATGCAAAAACCACATATTGCCATTGCTTCTACAATTGAATGTGGGTCCCCTTCCATTATAGATCTGTCCATAAATGCCCCAGGGTCCCCTTCGTCTGCATTACATACTACGTATTTTGTCTTTGCTTTTTGAACCTGTCCTGCACGCCACTTTAAGCCTGTTGGATATCCTCCACCACCTCTACCTCTTAGGCCAGAATCGATTATTTCTTTAATTACAGAGTTGGGATTATTTTCTAAAATGGCTTTTGCCAAAGGAAAATATCCATCTCTAGCTATATATTCTCTAATATCCTCTGGATTTATAAACCCACAGTTTCTAAGTGCTATTCTTTTTTGCTTTCTGTAAAAATCTATATGTTTAGAATCTGGTACAGCATTCCCATTTTTTGGATCTATGTAGAGCAGCCTATCTACTCTTTTACCTCCTATAATATGACTTTCAATAATTTCTAAAACATCGGAGGGCTGCACTTGAGTGTAAAAAGTATTGTCGGGAATAATCTTAACTATGGGGCCTTTTTCGCAGAATCCAAAGCAACCAGTAGCTATTACATCAACAATAGATTCTATTCCTTTTTCTTTAATTATGCTTCTAAAATTTTCTTCTATTAGCTGTCCCTGCGACGATTTACATCCAGTACCACCACATAATAGAATTTGTAGCTTTTCACAACCACTGCCTAAAGAGCATATTCTTTCAGACGTAAGAATGTTACTTTCTTCTCTAATTTTTAATTTTTTAGCAGAAGAGCTTTTTATTATCTCTAATTCTTTGAGAGATTTAATTAAGTTTTGGCTTACCATAAGTTATTGATTTAGTAGAGGTCAAATATAAACAAAAAAGGAATATCTCCTAATTATTCGTTAGAAAATATCCTTTTTTGATAATAATTTGTAAGTATTATTGGCGTTTTTGCACTTTATTCTATAATTGCACAATTCTGTTTTGCATAGTCAGAATTGTATGCATTAAAATGCCACCATTCGCTAGAATATGTTGTAAAGCCAGCTTTTGTCATAATTTTTCTTAAAAGCAAACGATTCTCTAACTCTTTCTTAGAAATTTTACCATCTGTTAATAACTTTTCTTCTATATCTATACGAGATTCATCGCCAAAATAATCGTAGCCAGAGCCCATTGCTAAAGGCAAACCTGTACAATCTGCTAAAGTTACATCAATAGCAACACCATAATTATGAAGGCCATTACCTTTATATGGGTTAGCAACAAAATCTTCCATATCTGTTCCTTCTACCAATGCCCATAAATCCTTTTGAATAGAAATTGGTCTAGCAGCATCGTATACAACTAAATGTAAGTCAGGTCTTTCCGCTCTTAATAGTTTATATGCTTCAAATAATTTATCTGCTGCATCTTTAATCAAATAAGCCTTGCTTAAATCTTTATACAATACTCTTCCCATAAAATTATAGGGTGTTGCATAAATTAATTTAACTTCCAAGTTAGGAATAAGGGTAGCGAGATTAATTAAGCCACTGTTTTCTAGCTCTTTATCTTTATTTTGAGCCATAAGTGAGCTAGAAAAAGAAAATAAGATAAACAAGAGTACTAGGTCTCTAAAAAAGTAACTTTTAAGTTTCATTGGAATAGTATTTTAAAGGTAATCAACTAAAATTCAAAGGCTAAACCAATCTTAGGAATAAATCTTAGATTAAAAATATTTACAGAGGTAAAAACATTATATCTAATATTTGCATTTTTTGAATAAAACGACCAAGAAAATTTAGGTTCTATGTATATTCCCTTTTCATCAGCAAAATTATCTCCTATCCATGTGCTAGCTCCATAGCCAAAGTTAAATGATAAAATTGGGTACGAAGAGGTAGTTTGTTGTATTTTTCTTAATATTCCCGACACTTGAGTGTAGACTGCTAGATACTGGGTATTATATGAATTGATACCTAGTCCTAAGAATAAACCAGGAGTGGGTTTATAGCCGTGTGTTGTAAATATTTCAAAAATTGGAATACTTCCCCTTGTTTTGGAAAAACCTGTTCCAAAGGAAATTCCGGCTTCTCCATAATAACCTTTTTGGGGAATTTTAATGTTCTGACTATTTAAATTGGTAGCTAATAAAACAAACACTACCAAGTGTAGTAGATAATATGCAAACTTAAATTTATTCATAGTTAAAAATCTGTGGATCAGTTATATTATTAATCAAATTAGCGTTTGGATAACTTGATTGAACAGGTAATACTAGCTTTTTGAGACAATATAAATAAAAATCATTTCCTGCTGGTTTGTGATCTTTCCCATTAATCTTTACTAAAGAAATATCACAACCTTTATTCTTAAATGATTTATATGCACTCTCTGTATTAACAAAGGGAACTATTGTGTCATCTGTTCCGTGTAATAAAACTAATTTAGCTTTAGGTATCCAGTCTACAACACTATTATCTTTAAGTGATTGAAGAAATTTTTTAGTGTTTACATTATTAACATCATAAACTTGTGGAGCAAATATCTTATCTATTACATTTGTTCCAATCATATCAGATACTTGGTCTGTTGTATACTTTTTACTTAAGATCCATTCTTTGTATTTAGATAATAGAGGCTCTCTAAATAGTTGAGTATAATCGAGATTTAAATTATCTCCGCTGTCTAAACCTATAACTAACATAGGAATAGTTACTGGCTGGGTACTTAGATTGGTTTTTACAAATTCTGTGTATGAAGCTTCTAGATCATAGGCACCTGCTCCTGCAAAAACTTGTTTGATTTTTACCCAATTAGGATAATTTTCTTCTAAATATTTTTGAGTTGCTAATGATGAATACCCGCCTTGTGAGTATCCCAATATGCTTGTTTCTTTAGGGAATCTTCTATTAATAATTCCAAAATATTCTTGAGCAGCAAAATACATATCAGCAGCTGCTCTTCCTGTGCTTTGGTAGTGTAAATATGGATGTGGCAGGTCTTTTGTAAGTCCGTAGCCAAAATAATCTGGCATAATAACTACATAGCCAAATAAAGCAAATAGAGCTTCGTGTGCAGCTAAGGCCATAGATGGCGCTTGATAGTCTGCACCAATGGTATAATGTAAGCCAATAATGGAACCAGACTCATTTAATGCAGAATTAACTGCAGGATAAATAATTAATCCAGAGGCTAATATATCTTCGCCATTATTGTTTGTAGTATTATAAGAGATAGCTACAACTTTAATTTTCTTATTTGGAAGTATTTGTTCTACTAAAGTATTATTTACTTTAATTCTTTTGAGTAGCTCTTTTTTATCAATTGTTTCTGATTTAAGCACTTTCTCAAATATTTGCGTATCTGTATAAGGCTCTTTTTTACAAGAGCTTAATAAAAGTAAGATAAGAATAACATACTCTAAACTTAAGATGTATTTTTGCATTTTGTAATTATAATTTTATGCAAAAGTAAAAATAAAAACCTACTTTTGCACTTATTATTTGTGATATTCATTAAATTAAGATCTATATGAAAAATTTTATAAGAATTATATTTATTCTTGTTTTAATTACTAGTTCATTTTCTCTTAACGCTCAAACAAACTCAAACTATAGAAAATATAAGTTTGGAATTGTTGCAGGAGCTAATTTTATACATTATGAGAATTTTAAAGGTGGAGAATATAGCCAATTTAATGAACAAACAAAATGGCATATTGGATTATCGTTTCAGTACAAATGGGGTAGGGTACTTACATATTCTATTCAGCCAGAACTAAGATATTCTGTTTTCTCTACTATTGTAGACCCTATAATAGGTCCTACAAATGGAGAAATTATAACAAATTCTTTAGAGCTTCCTATTAACTTGCAGTTTGGAGTTCAATTAAGTAAAATTTTTAGGCCATTTGTTCAAACAACCCTATATGGCTCTTATATTACAAAACAAACCGGAAGTTTCTTTGACGACGGTTTTAATGATTTTGGTCCAATTAATAGGTATAGCTTAGGTGGTGGATTGGGGCTAGGATTTGAAATATGGAAATTTCAACTTCAGTGCAATTATAGATGGGGATTTACAAAAAATAATAAAGAGAATTATTATTACAATTATTTAGTTCCTGTGGGATACAGTATGTCCGTTGGCCTTTTATTTTAATTAATATACACTATATCCCATAGGAAATAAAGATCTACATAAATAAAGTTGCGTGTTTTAATTCTATCACCACTTCTTTATTCTTTAATTTTTCTATAATTGCAAAGCAAAAATCTGCAGTGCAACCAGGGCCCTTTCCAGTTATAATATTACCATCTACCACAAAAGGCTCTGAAACATGTTTTGCACCAAAAAGTTCTGCTTCGAAACCAGGATAACAAGTAGCTTTTTTACCTTGTAATAATCCCATTGTGCCTAAAACCATTGGCGCAGCGCACACTGCTGCAATAATTTTATTTTCTTTATAAAACAAATTAATTATTTGTTTAACATGCTCAGATTCTGATAAATTTTTAGCACCTGGCCAGCCGCCAGGCATAATTAGTGCGTCTGTAAGAGTATCTGAAACGTCTTTTAATAATGCATCTGCTTTTATTGTAATACCATGAGCTCCAGTTAGATAAATATTATCATCTATAGAAAGTAAGTTAACTTCTATTTCTGCTCTTCTTAGTAAATCTACGCATGTACAAAGTTCAATTTCTTCGAACCCCGATGCCATTAATATGCTTGCTCTCTTCATAATATTATTTATTTAAAATTTAAAGTTCCAAAAAATTGAGGTACATGAAAATTTGGCTTTTCTAGAGGAATAGGATTCCAGCTAAAATAATGCCTAATGGGCATATCATCACCACATTTGTAGAAATTAGCCTTAAAAGATTTTCCTTTTAGGTCATTAACTTCTTCTAAAGTAAAAACTTCTAATGGCATAGCAATGGTCATTTTCCATTGAATTTTGTTTTCAGAATTTGTGGATTTTATTATATCTGAGTCCAAAAAATTGCTTTCACTTAGGCTCGTTGACCTAAGTATCTTATCCATAATCTCTTTCCCATATTTGGTTCTATTTGTTCTTTCGCTACCACCAGCAAATGTTCCTTTTCCTATACAATTTAATTCTAGGTTGTAGTAGTGTTTATTGTCGGGAAGAATAAAAAATTCTACACAAGAATCTTTATATGGAGCAGCACCCTCGTCTTTTTTATATGTAGCTTTTACATAGGGCTCATTTACAATAAATTGTAAATATATTTCTGTCTTAGAGTAAGCTATTTTAAATTTAATTTGGGCATCGTAATTAAAATCTTTCCAATTTTGGATATCAATATAATTGCTAGGGGCATTAAGTTGTAAAAACATAGAATCAATTTGCTCTATGCTTGGTTTTGTGTTAAAAAACACCTCTGGCACATCTATAGATCTATTGTTCATAATCAAATTTTTGGCATCTTGATATTTACCAAAAATAACTATTGGTGTTAATATAAAGATGCCTAAAATAATTTTTTTTATCATTTACTAATTAAGCAATAATGTTAAAACTTATACTTAACAAATAGTTCAATAGCTTGATATTCAGCCATTCCTAGCTTATCGTAAACAATTGCTGTATTGTGATTCCTTTCTTCTGCTCTTTGCCAAAATTCTCTTTTATCAGAGCCTGGGAAAAGTGGTCTATCTTTTTGAGATTGATGTCTAAAAATAGCTTCTCTTTTAATTTCAACCTCTTCTGGACTAAGTGGAACAGCCATTTCTGCTTCTGCAACATCCCATTCTTGCCAAGCTCCTCTATACATCCATAATCTACAATCTTTAAACCATTCTTCATTTTTAAGCTCTTCACAGGCACTTATGATTGATTGAAAGCATACTCTGTGTGTGCCATGGGGATCTGATAAATCACCAGCAGCAAAAATTTGATGAGGCTTTACTTTTTTTAGTAAATTTTTTACAATTTCTATATCTTCTCTTCCTAAAGGTTTCTTTTTAACTCCACCAGTTTCATAAAATGGTAACTCTAAAAAATGAACTCTATCTTCTCGAATACCTAAATATCTACATGCAGAACGAGCTTCTCCTCTTCTGATTACAGTCTTAATTTCTCTAACATCCATTGGATCAGATTCTCCTGGATGTTTCTTTTTTAATTCTTCTACAACCCTTTTATATGTAGAATCTGCTTTATCTGTGCTAAATCCATATACTTTACTACTCTCTCTAATAAAATCTAGGTATCTAATAACATCGTGGTCAAATACAGCTATGTTTCCCGATACTTGGTAAGCCATGTGCAACTCGTGTCCTTGTTCAGAAAGACGAGCAACTGTTCCTCCCATAGAAATTACATCATCATCGGGATGAGGGCTAAATACTACTACCTTTTTAGGAAATGGGTTAGCACGTTCTGGCCTTGTTGAGTCATCTGCATTTGGCTTTCCTCCTGGCCAACCAGAAATAGTGTGTTGTAGATCGTTAAAAACTTTGATATTAATTTTACTAGCAGGACCATGTTCGGTAACTAGATCACTCATACCGTTATCGTTATAGTCTCTATCTGTAAGTTTTAAAATTGGCTTGTTTATTTTTTTACACAACCAAAATACAGATTTTCTTGTCATATAATCTGTCCACTCACATTTACCAGTTAACCACGGGGTGGCAATACGTGTTAAATTAACAGAAGCAGCCTCATCTATTAGTACATTTAGGTTCTTATGTTCTTGTAAATAGGATGTGGGAATTTGGTCATTGATAGAGCCTTCTACTAGCTTTTGAACAGAAGATGCTTTGCCTTCTCCCCAAGCTAAGTAATAAATATTTTTAGCGCTTAGAATTGTTTCTATACCCATAGTGATAGCATGGTAAGGAACATACTCTACACCAAAGAAATCACTAGCAGCAGCTACTCTAGATGTGTAGTTAAATGTAATCTGTCTGGTTCTAGAATTATATGGAGAACCAGGTTCATTTGAACCCATTCCGCCTAAAACAATAATATCTATACCACCTTGATTAGCAATATCTTGTTCGTATTGTTCGCAATACTCATTAATGTTTTCAATTTTATCGCTTTGCAAACAAAAAATATTCTCTTGCGGAATATCTACTAAATCAAAAAGGTATTCTTTTAGAAACCTATAGTGGCTTTGAAGTTCATTTCTGTTAAGTGGGTAATACTCGTCTATTGAAAATACAACAACATTCTTAAAACTTATAGTTCCATTTTCATAAGCCTTAACTAAATCTTCATACACTTTTATGCAAGAAGAGGAGGCATCAAGTGCTAATACAGCTTTTGCTCCATGTTTAAGTTGCTCATTAATAACACTTATAATATTTTCTACAATAATTTTTGAGGCTTCTTCTTGTCCTTTGAAGATACCAACTGGCACTTTTTCATAGCGTCGAGAGAAATTTGACGATAGTATCATTATTTCTATTTTTAAATATTAAACTACTATTATTTTACTATAGCTTTTCGTATAGGAATAAGTTCTTGGATTAATCCCTCTAATAAATCTAATCTAAGCATGTTAGCTCCATCAGACTTGGCCATAGCTGGGTTAGGATGTGTTTCTATAAATAATCCATCAACACCAACTGCAATACCAGCTTTAGCCATAGTTGATATAAGTTCTGGTTGTCCACCAGTAATACCACTTAATTGATTTGGCTGTTGTAGAGAGTGTGTAACATCTAAAACTACAGGGTATCCAAATTCCTGCATTTTGGGTATTCCTCTAAAATCAACTATTAAATCTCCATAGCCAAATTGAGTGCCCCTATCTGTTAAAATAATGTTATTATTATTAAATGACGCAACCTTTTCTGCAGCAAAACTCATAGAAGCAGGGGAGAGAAATTGTCCTTTTTTTATATTAACATATTTACCAGTTTGTGCAGCCGCCTCTAATAAGTCTGATTGCCTACATAAAAATGCTGGAATTTGTAGAATATCAACATTGTATGATGCAGCAAGTTCTGCTTCTGATGGATTATGTATATCTGTAATAATTGGAACATTTAACTCTTTGCGGATATCACTAAGAATTTGTAAGCCTTCTCTATCTCCAATACCAGTAAATGATGATGCTTTAGACCTATTTGCCTTTCTATATGAGGCCTTAAAAACAAAAGGAATTTCATATTTATTAGCTATCCTTTTTATCTCTTTTGCAATTGAAAATGTAATTTCTTCGCCCTCTATTACACATGGTCCTGCAATAAGAAAAAACATATTATTGTTGTATTTTCCTATATTTTCTATCCTCAAATTTTTCATTATATCTATTTTGGCGCAAAGTTACTAAAAACATCTTTTAGTAATTGTATTTTTCCCAGTTTTTAGCAAGTTTTTTTCTAATTTCTTCTTCTTTTTGATTAAACTGGGGTTCATAAAATTTTGTGGTTTCCATACCCTTGGGTAAAAACTCTTGATCTACAAAATTATTCTCGTAAGAATGAGCATATTTATAATCTTGGGCATACCCCAAATCTTTCATTAGCTTTGTAGGTGCATTTCTTAAATGTAGTGGGATGCTTAAATCTCCATTTTTTCTTACAAAATCTAAAGCTAGGTCTATTGCTAAATATGCAGAGTTGCTTTTTGCTGAACATGCTAAATATATTGCTGTTTGAGATAGTGGAATTCTTCCCTCTGGCATTCCTATTTGATGTACAGCATCAAAGCATGATTTAGCAAGTAGTAAAGCATTAGGGTTTGCAAGGCCAATATCCTCAGATGCTGATATAATCATTCTTCTTGCAATAAAGAGTGGATCTTCTCCAGAAGCTATCATTCTGGCTAAATAATAAACTGCTGCATTTGGGTCCGATCCTCTAATGCTTTTAATAAAAGCAGAAATAATATCATAATGTTGCTCGCCGTTTTTGTCGTATTTAGAAATATTCTCTTGTAGTCTGTCTTTTACTACAATATTATTAATTATTATTTGCTCGCTAGGGGAGTAGGCATTTACTATTATCTCTATAATATTTAATAATTTTCTAGCATCACCACCAGAAAATCTATATAATAAGTCTTTTTCTTCTACTGTAATATTTAAAGTTTTTAAATATTCATCTGTTTTTAATACTCTATCTAGCAATATGTCTAAATCGCTTATTTCTAGCTCTTTAAGAACAAATACTTGACACCTTGATAAAAGAGGGCTAATTACCTCAAAGGATGGATTTTCTGTTGTAGCACCAATTAAAGTAAAAACTCCTTCTTCTACAGCTCCTAATAATGCGTCTTGTTGTCCTTTGTTAAATCTATGGATTTCATCTATAAAAAGAATTGGCGTTTGAGTTACAAACAGATTATTTCCTTTAGATTTTTCTATAATCTCTCTAATATCCTTAACACCAGAACTTATTGCCGAAAGTGTAAAAAAAGGTCTATTTAGTTTTGATGCTACAATTTTTGCTAGAGTAGTTTTTCCAACTCCAGGAGGGCCCCACAAGATAAAAGAAGAAATATTACCTGTGTCTAGCATTTTTTTTAGTATGGCATTCTCCCCAACTAAGTGCTGCTGACCCACATAAGATTCTAAATCTTTTGGCCTCATTCTTTCTGGGAGTGGTATTCTTTGAGTGCTATTTAACATAATATAAATTGTATTGTTTAAACTACAGTAAATTTTAGCGCCCAATATACGCATTTTAAGCGTTCTTCAATTAAATATTACTTAATCTTTTTGAGCTGGCGTATAATTTTAGATATTATACCTTCTATATCGCCTTCTGGTTCAATTACATTATAATCTTCCCAGAAATTTTCATCTGTAAAATCATTTACTTTTTCTGACATTATATCCTTTGGCCTAAGTTTGGTCTTATTATTTATTCTAGATTTATTTCCAATTATGTCTGTTACTGCTAATTCTGCAAGAATTGAGAATTTATTTTTTAAAATTTTATTTTTGTATTTTGCTGTAAATAAAATTTCTAATCTAGAATAATCTAATACCCATTTACTATTTACCTTTTTGTAATTTACAATATAATATGCTTTGTCAACACTTAAGTTTACGTTGTCTGGCTTACGTTTAACAAAATATTTCCAAGAATTTTTGTAATTTTCTACATTCATATTAAATTCTGCTCTTATTACGGCTAAGCTAGAGTTCTCTACATATAATTTTCCCCTAAAAAGTGGCTCTACAACAGAGTCTTTTTGGCTAAATTCTATTGTAAATATCTTTTCGCCATTAAGATAAGTACTTGGGCCAAGCTTAAAATCGTAATAAAGAGGTGCAGATAAGAGATCGGTTCCAATAAAAGGATTTTTCATTATATCTATCCATAGCGCAGCTGTGGGGCCTCCTTGTAATTTAACAAATAGTGTGTCTTCTATTTTAAAGTTTCTGCTCCCCCTACCCTTGTAAATTGCTATATTATCGTTAGTAAAACCATTGTTATATGGAGATTTATCTATTTCTACTACAGCTTCGCTAAGAGTAACGTACTTACTTCCTCTCTTAATAATTTCTCTATAAAAAC
>CAXYUL010000044.1:0-10506 GCA_964292095.1 uncultured Bacteroidales bacterium
CGCTCTCTCTTCAGCAACATAATCCGATATGGTATTTTATATCTTAAGTGTTTAGTCTTATATAGAATATTATAAAGGTAATTTATAAGTATATGAAAGAAGAAGAATTAATAGCTTATTTTAACGGAACTTGTTCTAAGGAACAGGCTGAGGAAGTTGAGTTGTGGGCATTAGAAAATGAAGCTAATAAAGATAATTTTATAAAGCTAAAGAACTTATATATAAGTTCAACTATGCCTATAGAAAGAGCTAGTGATAATGAGTATTTGGCATTTAAGCAGATGGCATTAAATAGATATAGCCAAGAAGTAAGGGATGAGGTAATAAAAAAAGATAAAAAGCCAAAGAAAAAACCACATAACTATTTTATATACTCTGCAGCAGCCTGTGTTGCAGTATTGTTAGTATTAAACCTATATTATAATTGGTTAGCAGTGGAACCTAAGGAGCCAAGAGTTCTTATTTCTAGCTTAGATTCTACTTCTATAAATACTCTTTATGCTGCAAAAGGGACTAGAGGCGAGGTAATATTACCAGATGGTTCTAAGGTATGGTTAAACTCCGATTCTAGAATTAAATATCCTGCTAATTTTAGTGGAGCAAGTAGAGAGGTAGAATTTAGCGGGGAGGGCTATTTTGATGTAGTTAAAGATTCTACTTGCCCAATGATTATTAGGTGCAGTAAGGGCTTTAGGGTTGAGGTTTACGGAACTAGCTTTAATATAAAATCTTATGATAATGATGAAATAGCTCAAACCACTCTATACAGTGGATCTATTAAATTAGTAAGAAAAAATGGACTTAAAGAAAGTGCAACTCAAATATTGCCAAATGAAACATATTATGTTAAAGAAGGAACAAAGCCACAGGATTTAGAGCCTGTAGAGTTAGAGCCTGTAGTATTAAAGAATATATCTGCGTGGAAGGATGGTGTACTTGTATTTGATTCAAAGCCTTTAAAAGAAGTGGCAAAAATACTTGATAGAAGGCATGGCTACACAATAAATATAGAAAATAAAAGCTTAGAGAACTTGCCTATAACAGCAAAATTTAAATCTGAGTCTCTTGTTCAAATCCTAGAACTACTTAGATTTTCAACAGGTTTAGAGTATAGTATTAATGAGAACCAAGTTTTAATAAAATAATTTTTATTAAAACATAAAATATTTGTAGGGTGGATTTTTACTGGCGTGTTTTTTTATATGGAGGGCTAGTTTACATTAATTAAACTGTAATTACTATAATACTTTAAATGTAGCATAAGCCTCTAAATATAACACTAAATAAAACCAACTTATGAATTTAAAAAATGTTCAAAAAATGTTCAAGGCATTTTTCTTAGCCTTGGTGTTTGTTGCTAGTTCTGCCAGCATTTTGCAGGCGCAACAAATAAGTCTTAATTTTAAGGAGGCAAAGCTAAGGGCTGTGCTAACAGAAATTTCTAAAGTGAGCGATTATAATTTTGTCTATTCGGAGACAATAGTAAATTCTCAAAAATCGGTTTCTATTTCTTACAATGGTAATCTAGAGCCATTATCAGCATTATTAGATAAAATATTTGCTGGAACTAATATTGTTTATCAAATTAATGGTAAGCAAGTTGCTCTTTCTTTAAAATCTGTACAAAAAGCTACTCAAGATCGGAACAAGAAGCAAACTTCTGTAAAGGGAAGAGTAAGGGATGATAAAGGAGAACTTTTGGTTGGAGTTACGGTACAAAATAATAATACAGGTGCCGTAACTGCTACAGATATAGATGGACTTTATGAAATTAATGCCTCTAAAGACGATTTATTAATTTTTTCTTTTATTGGAATGAAATCAGAGAGTGCTTTAGTTTCTAATAAAGACAATATAGATGTTAAGATGGAATTAGATGCTATTGCTTTAAGTGATATTGTTGTAACAGGTTACCAAACACTTTCTAAAGAAAGAGCTACAGGATCTTTTGCTGTAGTTACAAGCGAAAGTTTAGGTAAAAAATTACAGACCGATATAATGTCTAGGATGGAGGGAATGGCTGCAGGTTTAACTTCTTATAAAGGAGACCTACAAATTAGAGGTGTTGCCACAATTTATGGCAATAAAAGACCTTTATACGTTGTTGATGGAGTTCCTTTTGAGGGCGATTTAAATGCTATCAATCCTTCTGAAATAGCTAACATTACAGTTTTAAAAGACGCTACAGCTGCCTCTATTTATGGAGCACGTTCGGCAAATGGTGTTATTGTAATTTCTACAAGAAATGGTGGACAAAAAAGTGTTATAGAGTATAATGGATCTGTAGTTGTAAGGCCATATAAAGATAACAGAGATTATTTAGACAGAATGAGTAGTAGCGAATTTGTAGATTTTCAACAAGAATTATTTAATACATACCATACTCCATATGCAAATTTAAATAAAAGATATTCACTAAACGAGGTAACAGATTTATTGTATAAAAAAGAGCAAGGCTTAATTACTGATCAAGATTTTTCTAAGGGCATGGACACTTATAGAAATAGGGATAACTATAATCAGCTAAAAGATGCTTTTTTAAGAACAAATATAAGCCATCAACATAATTTATCTATTAGGGGAGGGGCAGAAAAATATCAATACTCTGCAAGTATCAACTATCTAAGTAACAACGGATACAATACTAATGCATATTCTGATAGGATAGGATATAACCTTAAATCTACCTTTAATTTCTTTTCTTGGTTACAAGCAGATATAGCAGTATTAGGAAGTATGAGTAAATCTACAGATGCCTCTGAACAAGGAGACTACAGAACAGGTTTTGACGCAACAAAATACACAACAGGAATAGTTCCTTCTTACAGAATGCTTTTTAATGAGCAAGGAGAAGAATTAAGTTGGATGCAGAATAAATCACAATACGAGATTGATAGACTAAAATCTAAGGGATTAAATGATGAAACTTTCTATCCTTTTCAGGAGAGAAATAGGGCAGAGTTTAAAAATAAATTATCCTATAATAACATAAATGTTGGTTTAAATTTTAATATTATAGAAGGTTTACGTGCAACAGTTAGGTATCAAACAGAGATGGTAAATGGTTTAAACACTAAGTACTATGCTCCTAATTCTTATGCAATAAGGACAAAAGTTAATAATGCAACTAAAATTTCGCCGGTTAATGGAGAAATAACTAAATATATTCCAGATGGTGGCTATATTAATGAATCTAGGAGCGATAAAAACTCCTACACTCTTAGAGCTCAAATAGATTACTTTAAAACCCTTAATAACAAACATACTATTAATGCTATAGTAGGAGCAGAGAGAAGGCAAATTCATAGTACATCTACTTTTGTAGAAAAATATGGTTACGATAAGGTAAGTTTAGCGCATAAATATTTAGATGAAAACGTTCTAAACAAAACAATAGAAGGGACAGAATCTGTTGGAGGTTCATATACTCACTATTACGGTAATTTCCCAGACACATTTGGAGATAGAGAAGATAGATATGTTTCGTTTTATGGAAATGCATCCTATACATACAATCAAAAATATGCTCTAACGGCAGGAATCAGAATGGACCAATCTAATTTATTTGGAACAGACCCTAAGTTTCAATATAAGCCTCTATGGTCTGTTGGTTTAAGTTGGTATATGAACAAGGAGAATTTTTTGAAAGAGGTATCGTGGGTTAATCAACTTGCTTTAAGAGCAACTTATGGTATTAACGGAAATATCGCAAAAGACAGTGGCCCTTATATGATAGCATATGCACAAGGTCCAAACTCTTGGACAGGAGAATATTCTAGCTCAATACAAAGCCCTCCAAACTCTGCCCTAAGATGGGAGAGAACTAAACAATTAAATATAGGTATAGATTTTAGTTTATTAAACAATAGACTAGGTGGATCTATAGAGTATTATTCTAAAAATACATCTGATTTACTTGGTTATGTAGCAGCAGACCCAACCTCAGGTTGGAATGAGTTACTTATAAATTACGCGTCTATGTACAATAGAGGAGTTGAACTTGTATTAAATTCTGTAAACATACAGACAAAAGATTTTTCTTGGACAACAGGACTTAATTTTAGTTACAACAAAAATATGGTAACCAACTTAGAGAATGGACAAAACTCTGTTCACTACTACATTAACTCTGTAAACACTAGAGCAGGAATGCCTATGGGTACCTTATATAGTATTAGATATGCAGGCTTAGACGAAAAAGGCTCTCCTCTAGCATACAAAGCTGATGGAGTAACAAAGGTAAATTCTACTTACGGACTAGAAGTAGCAGATTTAATTAACGAAGGAACTTCTGTTCCTCCTTATGCAGCTTCTATGATTAATAACTTTAGTTACAAAGGTTTTGATTTATCATTTATGTTTGTATTCTATGGCGGACATGTAATGAGAGATTATATGCCAAGATATTTAACAAACTCAGAAGTTGGAGCTAATCTTAAAAGGGCTGATGCCAATTATTGGAAAAAGCCAGAAGACTCAATGGTAGAAGGCATGGCACCTGCATTTAAGCGTAACGCGTCTGAAAGCGTAACAAACTTGTGGTATGCAGCAGACACTCACATAAAAAAAGCAGATTACATAAAACTTAAAGACATAAATATTGGATATACATTTAGTGGAGTATGGTTAAAAAAAGCCAAACTATCATCGCTAAGGATTAATGCACAAATAGAAAATGTTTGGTGGTATGGCGCTCAAGGGAGAAGATTACATCCAGAATTTTGGAGTGGAACTTCTTTAAATACAGCGGTATATGCCATAGAGCCAACTACAATTTCTTTTGGTTTAAATGTTAAATTTTAAAACTTACAAATATGAAAAAGATATACATAATAATACTAAGTGCCATACTGTTGCAAAGCTGTAACTCGTTTTTAGATCTGCAACCAAAAGGCTACACTATTCCAACAACCTACGACGATTTTTGGCAATTGATGAACTATGCACAGATGTATAAGGCGCAGGAAAATTATCCAGTTTTTTTAACTGATGATGCCTTGTTATCTAGTGGAGATTTAGCTGCTAATTACACCAACACAGAAGATCACGTAAAAGCACTTTACTCATTTGCCCATGGAGATGTTTTTAGCGGTGGTCAGGACGACTATTTTTGGAGTTTATCTTACAATAGAATCTATACTTGTAATGTTGTGATAAACAATGTTATGAATTCTAAAGACGGTAATGATAACGATAAAAAAAGACTACAAGCAGAGGCAAAAGTTGCAAGAGCATTTGAGTATTTATCTATGATTGGCATGTACTCACCAGCTTATAACGAGGCTACAGCAGCAAGCGATTACGGACTTCCTTTAAACTACTCAGAGGATATAGGTACAATGAGCTACACAAGAAACACAGTAGCAGAAGTATATGATGCAATTAAAAAAGATTTAGATGAGGCTCTTCCTTTTCTTCCCGACAAGGCAAAGCATAGCTTTAAGGCATCTAAAAGTGTAGCCTATGGTTTCCTTGCTAGAATGTACCTAATGCAGGGTAATTATGAAAAGGCGCTAGAGAACTCTGTACTATCTTTAAAAGTTAGCTCAGATTTATTAAACTTGAATGATTATACGGTACTTGAAGATAGGTATATTGGAAGGGTTGTTAAAAAATCGGATATGCAAACTAATTTCCCTGATGGAAAAAATAATGTAGAGAATATTTTTGCTAGATACGCTCCTTATGTTTATGGAAATGTTTTACAAGTGCATGCTAGTGAAGACCTTTTAAATGTATTTGCTAAAGACCTTCCAAAAGGTGCTGTGGATAAGAGATTAGCAATGTTCTTTAGTAAGGATAAATTTGTCTATGATTCGTTCCCAGGTTATACATTATATTGTGCTTTTATTTATGTTAATGTAGGTTTAAGTAACCCAGAAGTATTACTTACAGCTGCAGAGTGTTATGCAAGACGTGGTGCTGCTAACGATTTGGTGGAGGCATCTAGATTATATAACATCTTAAGAGATAATAGATTAGAAAATAATACACATGTGCAGTTTACTAATAAGGACGAAGCTCTATTAAAGGTTTTAGAGGAAAGAAGAAGAGAGTTTGCAATGGTTGGAAGTATTAGGCTAGTTGACCTTAAGAGATTGAATAAAGACCCTAAATTTGCAAAAACACTTACTCATACAGCAGATGGTAAAACTTGGCAACTAGAACCTAATGATTTAAGGTATACTATGCCTTTACCTCCAGTAGTTAAGAATTTTAGGCCAGACCTGCCAGATTATAAAAGATAAAAATAAAAAAATATGAGAAGAATAGTATTATTTATCTTTACTCTTTGTGCTAGTTTAACCTTATCTGCACAGGGCGGAATGGTGTTTGAAACCGGTACTTTAGATAAAGCTCTTGCTAAGGCAAAAAAATTAGGAAAACTAGTTTTTGTAGATTGTTATACAACAAGTTGTGGACCATGTAAGTATATGGCTAATAATGTTTTTACAACAAAAGAAGCTGGAGATTATTTTAATAAGAGCTTTGTTAATATTAAAATTGAGATGACTACAGCAGAGGGAGATGCATTAGCTAAAAAATATGTAGTTACAGGTTATCCTACCTTTTTGTTACTAGACTTTGATGGAAAAGAAGTAGGAAGAAGTTTAGGTTCAACTAGTACGGCAAAAGATTTTATAGAAGTTATAGAAAGAGCTCAAGACAAACGAAATACTTTAGAGTATATTAGTGAGGCTTATGTTAAAAATAAGAATACAGAGAATGCATATAATTATCTTACTTATTTATACAACAATAGTATGTATGATAAAATGGTTGAAATAACCATAGATTCTTTTCCTTTATTTGATGAGTTTGAACTATTTACAGATAGAATGTGGAAGTTTGTAAAATATGCTATGTTTTTTAGCGATGACCTTTTTGATTATGTTATAGATCACAGGTTTGAGGCTTGTACTTATGCTGGAGATACTAGGGTAAATAATGAATTAAAAAGTTATTATAGTGCTAAATTAGTAGGTTTTCTTGTGGGAAATATTTCTTTATCAAAAGAAAAGTCTTTAGAATATGCTAAAAGTTTAAATTTACTTATTACTTCTAACGATTACGCCAAAGGTTTGGTAGCCAAATTAGCAAAGTGGTATTTGACAGGCAATACAGAAGCAATTATAGAGAGTTTCACATTTGGCAATTTAAGAGATTTAAGAGGAGATGAGTTGGCAGAATTAGAAAAAATATATTCAGGTTTTGACTGTATTTCTAAAGAAAAATTTGCAAACTATCAGGCATCAAAAGAGCAATTTGCTAGAGGAGATATAGATTATTCTATACAATTTTCTAAACAATTATTAGAAAAAAAGTAAGAAACATATTTCATCTCTTGTATATTAAAAAACTATAAGTATATTAGTGCGCAAGTGTAAGCTCTTTATTATTAATCTTTAAATGTTTAAGAATATGAATACAGCCCTACTAGAAGCCATAAAAAACAGGAGAACTTACTATGCAATAAGTAATGAAGCTCCAGTTAGTGAAACTCAAATAGAGGAGATGGTAAATTTTGCTATTGCTAATGTGCCATCTGCATTTAATTCTCAATCTACAAGACTAGTTCTTTTGTTTGGGGATAGTAATTTAAAATTTTGGGACATAGTAAAGCAAGTTCTTAAATCTATTGTGCCTCCAGAGGCTTTTGAGGGAACAGAAAAGAAAATTAAGTCTTTTGCAGCGGGGTTTGGAACTATTTTATACTATGAGGATATGACAGTTGTTAAAACTCTCGTTGATAAATTTCCTAGTTATGCTGATAATTTTCCTATTTGGTCTAATCATAGCTCTGCCATGCATCAGTTTGCCTTATGGACAATTTTAGAGGAGGCTGGCTTAGGTGCCTCTTTGCAACATTATAACCCTATAGTTGATAAAAAAGTTGAGGAGGCTTTTAATATTCCAAGTACATGGAAACTTATAGCTCAAATGCCTTTTGGTAAACCAACTGCCCAGCCTGGGGAAAAAAGCATAAATGCTATTAGTGATAGAGTTAAAGTTTATAGGTAATATCTAATATCTAATATATAAGATTAGACTTAAATTTATGTGAATGGCCTTATTGTATCATAAAAAAATGATCAACAGGGCCATTTCCTTTTCCTATTGTATATTTGCTGCCACTTTCTATGGCTTTTGTAATATATTCTTTTGCTTTATTGGCAGAATCGTTTAAAGAATACCCTTTAGCTAAAAAAGCTGCAAAGGCAGAAGAAAGCGTACAGCCAGTGCCATGGGTATTTACTGTGTATAGTCTACGTGATTCTAGCTCTAGAGTTTCGTTGCTTTCTGCATTATAAAAAATATCTATTAATTTATTATCGCTTAAATGTCCTGCTTTTAACAAGACAGATACCTTATATTCACCGCTGCATATTTCTGAGAGTTCTTTAGCTAATATAGGTAGTTGCTCTTGGCTAGAAATATGTTTGTTTAAAATTATTTCTGCCTCTGGAATATTTGGCGTTATTACTCTAGCCCTAGTTAGCAGCCTTTTTTTTAGGGTTTCTATAGCTTTGTCTTCTATTAATTTGTGCCCAGAGGTTGAAACCATTACAGGATCTACAACCAGGTTTTTAATGTCATATTTGTCTACCATGGTCCTAACAAGTTCTACAACTTGCTCGTTGTGTAGCATTCCAACCTTTACAGCGTCTGCTCCTATGTCTTCTAAAACGGCCTCTATTTGACCTTGTAAAATATTTGTCGGGAAGGAGAATACATCTTTTACCCCTATTGTGTTTTGTATTGTTAGTGCTGTAATAGCTGTTGCTGCGTATGCTCCACAAGCAGAGATTGCTTTTATATCTGCTTGAATTCCAGCTCCACCACCGCTGTCGCTTCCTGCAATGCTTAGAACTGTTGCCTTATGTCTTTTTGTGTAATTATTATCCATTATAATGTTTTTTGTCTTTTTAAAAGTGCTTGAATCCTTTTGTTGGCTCTTTAATTTCAAGCCCATTTTGTAGCCATTTTATAGTGTTATTAGTACCTCTTGTTATTTCACCTATTGAGTAGAGAGGTGAGCCAAATTCTTTTTTGTAGGCGAGAGATATTTTCTCAAAATCACTTTTAGCTATAGTGCATAGAAGTTCATAATCTTCTCCTCCACCTATTGCCATTTCTATAATGTTATCTTTATTTGGAAAGCATGTGGCAATTTGTTTAGACGTGGGTATGCTATTTAGTTCAACAATTGCAGATACATTACTTGCTTTTAGTATATGTTTAAGGTCAGAAGCTATACCATCAGAAATATCCATCATAGAGTGCACAGAGTTGAATTCGGCTAAAAATTCACCCTCCTTTAATCTTGGGGTAGGACAGTAGTGCTTGTTAATTAGGTAATTATAGTCAGCTTTATTATAAGAGTTTATGTCTTGTTTATTGTTATGCCTATCTAGTATTAGTTTTAGGCCGGCAGCAGAATCACCTAAATTGCCAGTGCAGCATATTATATCTCCTTCAATAGCTCCTGCCCTTATTTTTGTATTACTTTTTAAACATTCTCCAACAACAGCCACATTAATTACTAAGTGTTTTAGCGAGCTTGTTGTGTCTCCACCCATAAGAGGAACGTTAAACTGCTTACTTATAGCTAAATAGCCTTCTATAAAAGAGTCTAAATACTCTATGCTTGTATTTGGTGGAATTGCAATTGATAAGAAGGTAGCTATAGCTTTTCCACCCATAGCCGCTATATCGCTTAGGTTTACAGCTACAGATTTATAGCCAAGTTCTTTTGGGCTAATGTCATCTTTTAAAAAATGCACGCC
Organism: uncultured Bacteroidales bacterium; assembly: GCA_964292095.1. GTDB lineage: Bacteria > Bacteroidota > Bacteroidia > Bacteroidales > UBA932 > Egerieousia. Next base: position 9,789 of record CAXYUL010000044.1, read on the forward strand.
TTCTATAAGCATATCGGTAGTAACTATTGTGTTATAGCTCTCGTTTTTTGGTATAATGGCGCAGTCGTCGCCTATTCCAGTAAAGTTATTATGCTCGTTATTAGTGCTGTTTATAATGTTTGCAAACTTTGGCTTTAGTCTTTCTATAAAACCAAATTCGCCAAGGTCTTGTATATCTACCACATTATTTGCATTTTTAAAACTGTTAATATCCATTATTTTAATATTATGAACTAGGCTTTAACTAGAGCTAGGTTTACATTGGCGCAAAGATAGTAAATTTGAATTTCTTAAGAAATAAACATATTAGAATAGTGCTTTATAGTTAGGCATAGAAAAAACTGTGCACTATTTTATGTGTTTTTAGTATCTTTGTTCGCTTAACTATGAATCTACTTCCTAATTTTTTAATTATACCCCACCACCACACCATAGAACAAAAAAAAAGATAACAAAACTCTAATAGTATTTGTTATCTTTTTGTACGGGATAGGAGAATCGAACTCCTATTTGAAGAATGAGAATCTTCCGTCCTAACCGTTAGACGAATCCCGCATATTTTTGTGGCTGCAAAGATAAATATATTTTTTTATTTGACAAATTTTTATCAAAAAAATACTGTAGAGAATTAATTGCTGCAGAGAAAAGTATATGCACATTACACTATAAGCACTATGGCATATAGTTTGCAGCTAATTTTTGCCCATGTAACATGGAA
>CAXYUL010000045.1:0-10462 GCA_964292095.1 uncultured Bacteroidales bacterium
TAAAGAACTTAGTGCAGAAAATAAGAAAACCTTAGATAAGCTTAAAACACCAAAGGTTGAACAAAGATGGATGACTACTGTAGATGGTAAAAAAATGCATACTTGGATAGTTTATCCGCCAGAGTTTGATAGCTCAAAGGTTTATCCTGCTTTAATGATGTGTTTAGGTGGGCCCCAAGGTACTATTAGCCAAGGTTTTTCTACAAGATGGAACTATAGGCTTATGGCATCGCAAGGTTATATTGTAATTTTACCAAACAGAAGAGGTACAACTGCTTTTGGCCAACCATGGTGTGAGCAAATATCTGGCGATTATATTGGTCTTAATATGCAAGATTATTTAACTGCTGTAGATAATATGAAAAAAGAACCTTATGTAGGTAAGGTAGCTGCATCTGGAGCCAGCTATGGCGGATATTCGGTTTATTATTTAGCTGGTATTCATAAGAATAGATTCTCTGCTTTAATAGCCCATGCTGGAATATTTAATCAAGAGCAAATGTATATGATGACAGAGGAGCTATGGTTCCCTAAATGGGATAATGGTGGTGCTCCATGGGATAATAATCCTGTGGCAAATAGACATTATTCAAATTCTCCGCATAAATTGATAAAGAATTGGAATACTCCTATTTTAATTACACATGGAGAAATGGATTACAGAGTTCCTGTTGAACAAGGGATGGCTGCATTTAACGCAGCTCAAATGATGGGAGTGCCTTCTAAGATGATACTTTTCCCAGAAGAGAATCACTGGATACTACGTCCACAAAACTCAATCCATTGGAATAGAGAGTTCTTTGCATGGTTAGATAAATATTGTAAAAACTAAATATTTACTTATGAACACTAAAGGCTTATTAATAGCTGCAATTACATTAATCTCCGTTTGTTTTACAGACGGAGTTTTTGCTTGCACAAACCTTATAGTTACAAAAGGAGCATCAAAGGATGGCTCTGTAATGGTAACATACGCTGCTGATTCACATACTAGATTTGGCACCTTGGTGCATATGTTATCTAAAAAACATAAATTAGGAGAAAGTATTAAAATATATGAGTGGGGAAAAGAACGCTATTTGGGTGAGATCCCACAAGTTTCATATACATATAATGTTATAGGTAATATGAATGAGCGCCAATTAGTTATTGGTGAATCTACTTGGGGTGGAAGAGAGGAGTTTAGAGATACAACTGCAATTTTAGATTATGGTTCTTTAATTTATCTGACCTTGCAAAGGGCTAAAACTGCAAGGCAAGCAATTGAGATATATACCACATTAGCAGATACTTATGGTTATGCCTCTTCTGGAGAATCTATATCAATTGCCGATGCAAATGAGGCTTGGTTTTTAGAAATAATCTCAAGTAAACCACAGTACGAGAATGTGTCGGGAAGGGTAATAAATAAGAACAAAGGAGCTATTTGGGTAGCAGTGCGGATTCCAGATGGATATATTTCGGCTCATGCTAATTGCGCCAGAATTACAACTTTTCCTTTAAATGATCCTCAGAATTGTTTGTATTCTAAGAATGTAATAGAGGAGGCAAGAAGGGCAGGTTTATATTCTAATAATCTTCCCGACAAAGATTTTAGTTTTGCAGATACTTATTGCCCACTTGATTTTTCGGCAATGAGAGCTTGTGAGGCTAGGGTATGGAGCTTTTTTAACAAGCATGGCAACAAGGATATGTCTAATTATTTAGATTATGCTAAGGGAGATAATCCAAAAAATAGGATGCCACTTTATGTAAAAGCTAAGGAGAAATTGGGAGTTAAGGATGTGGCAGATATGATGAGAGACCATTATGAGGGTACTCCATTTGATATGACTAAGGGGGTAGCTGCTGGGGGTAATGAACTTCCATATAGGTGGAGGCCAAGTTCTTATAAGGTTAATGGTGTTGAGGTAACAAATGAGAGAGCAATAGCTACTCAGCAAACAGGTTTTTGGTTTGTAGCTCAGTGTAGAGGCTGGTTGCCAAATAATATTGGTGGCTTATTTTGGTTTGCAGTAGATGATGCTGGTACATCTGCTTTAACTCCTATTTATACTTGTTCTAAAGATATTTCTAAGCATTATGCCTTTGGGGTTGGTAGTATGACAGAGTATTCTGACGATGCCATGTTTTGGTTGCAAAATAGAATAGCTCAATTTGCTTATTTAAGATATAACCAGATAGGGGCAGAGGTGCGTTCTGTGGTGGATAAGCACGAGGAGCATATGATTGAGCTTATAGAAAAAACAGATAAGCAAGCACTAGAATTGGGGGCAAAAAAAGCTACTAAGTTTTTAACTAAGTTTTCTGTTGCTCAGGCGGATATGCTTTTTGATAAATGGAAAAAATTAGATAGGTATTTATTGGTTAAATACCTAGATGGCAATACTAAAAAGCAAAATGAAGATGGCAGTTTTAAGACTAATCCTTATTCTAAACATATACCTGTTAGCCCTATGTGGCCTGGTTATAGTAATGCTTATAAAGAGGCTGTAGCTAAAGAAGTTTTTTTAGATAAACTGTAATTTTTATATACTTAACTAGTAATAGTGTAAAAATAATTAATTGATATATAGTATAATATGTATATTATTGACGATTATTGTGTATATTTAATTTTTATATATATATTTGTCGCTCAAAAATTTATATTATAAAATGAAAAGATTTTTTATTGTAGCACTTAGCCTTAGTTTTTTATTAGGTGGTGCAATTAAGGCAAATGCAGAGGGTTACCAGATTAATTCGCAAAGTGCTAGACAGCTAGGAATGGGCTATACTGGAGTTGCATTAAAGCTAGGAGCAGAAAGTATGAATTATAATCCGGCAGGTATGGCTTATATGAATACTAAATTTAATTTTTCTTTTGGTGGTACTGGGGTATTTTCAAAAGTTAAATATACAAAGGATGATTATTCTGCTAAGACAGATAATCCAGTTGGAACACCTTTTTTTGTGTATATGGGTTATAAACCAAGTAAAAATTTAGCTGTTGGTGTTAGTATTAATAATCCTGTGGGAAATTCGTTAAAGTGGCCATCTAATTGGAGGGGAGCTACGTTGATAGAGGATATTAAACTTAAGGGTTTTTCTGTTCAACCTACTGTTTCTTATAAGTTTGGAGATATTGTTAGTGTTGGTGCTGGTTTGATGATAGATTTTGGAAGTTTTTCTTTGTCAAGGGCATTGTTGCCTGTTGGTGGATTAGATCAAATAGCTGTTTTGGTACCTAGTCTAAAACCAGCTATAGAAAGTTTTAATGGGCAGGTGCCTTTGAGTGTTAATTTGTCGGGAAGATCGAAAATAGGGTTGGGCTATAATGTAGGAGTTTTGGTAAACGTTTCTCCTAAAGTTAGCATTGGAGCTTCGTACCGATCTAAAGTAATGTTTAATGTGAGTGGAGGTGAGGCAGAGTTGAGCTATGCTAATGAGCAAGTTAAGAAGGTAATAAGTGCTATTAATGCAGCTAAACCAGGTACTGTTCCTATTCCACCTTTGGAGGATGGAAGTTTTGAGGCTTCTTTACCTGCACCAGCTAATTTTAATATTGGACTTGCTTATAAGCCACTTAAAAATCTTACCCTTTCTGCAGAGTTGCAATATGTGGGTTGGAAAGCTTACGATACATTAACAGTGCAGTTTGACGAGAGGGTTTTACAAGGATATTCTATTAAGGCTCCAAAATCGTATAAGAATACTATGATATATAGATTGGGATGTGAGTATATTCTTTCTTCACTAACTATTTTAAGATTAGGAGCTTATTATGATACTACTCCTGTGCAAGAAGATTTGTATAATCCAGAGACGCCGGGCTCAAATAAATTCTGTATTACTGCTGGTGCTTCTTTTAAGCCACTAAAATATATGTCTATAGATTTGGGCTTGGGATATTTAAATGGGGCAAAAACTTATGGCTCTTATCCTATGCCAAGTACTGTAAACTCTAGTGCTGTTTTTGATGGTAATTATAAAGCTAGCGCATTTATGGCATCTTTGGGTTTAAATTTTAGCTTTTAATAAGTTACGCCTTAGCTGTTGCATATAAAAAAGAAGCATAATTATAAAATAATAATAGTTTAGGTTAATTTTTAATTAACTTTGTACAGGTTTTGAAACTCATTTTATGAAAAATTTGTCTTAGTTTATTTATAAATTTTATGAAAAAATTCTTATTTATCATTGTGCTTCTTTTTGTTGCTTTTTCTTGCGACAAAAAAGAAGATACTATTGTTAATCTAACTCCCGATAAATTAGATGTGTTAGATTTAGTTGCATCAAAGTCGTATTTTGAAATATCCTCATCGGAGCCTTGGGAAATTAGGAGCGATGAGTCTGATGGTATTTCTAGTTGGCTAAAGATTTATCCCGATAAAGGAGATGCTGGAACTTATAAATTGACAGTTGAAGTTACTACTGCCAATAGTAGCTACGATTCAAGAACGGCAAGTTTTAATCTTGTTGCAGGGAATGTTTCAAAGAAGATAACTATTACCCAAAGAGCACAAGGTGCTATTATAGCTGGTAAAAAGGAGTATATTCTTTCTGATGTTGGTGGTAAGTTAGAAATTAATTTTCAGTCTAGTATTGAGTATGATTGTATCATAGATGGTGATGCAAAAAATTGGATTAGCTTGGAGGCGACAAAGGCCCTTAAAGATGAAAAGCAGGTGTTTAATATATCTAAGTCTCAAGTATTGGGGAGCAGAGAAGGTATAATTATATTTAAAGATAAGTTAAGTGCATTAAGTGATTCAGTTCTTATTAGACAATATAATTCTTCTTATTTACTTTCTCAAAATGTTTGTGGAGTTTATTCTGTAAATGATAATTTATTAAAGTATATTAGTGGTAAAAGTTCTTTGTATTATACAAAAGGGGCTACGGCTGAGTATAGAATAGTTGATATACCAAGTGAGAAACTGTTTTCATTAAAGAATGTGCCTTTAAATCTTAAAGTAGGCGATACTTTTCAAGGAGATTATTCGGCTTTAGGCTTTAATTTAGAATTTAAGAATAATACATTTTTAGTAGAGAAAATAGAGAACTCAAAAATATGGATTATTAATCCTTATTCGAGTATAGGCTTTGTTGTCCGCATGTTTTAACCAATTTAGAAATACTTTTATGAGAAAGATTATATTTGTTTTTAGCTTTATATTATTATCATTTAGTATGAGCACTAGTGCATATGCTATTATTGCTAAGCCAACACCAGTAGAGGTAACATTGCCAGATGGTACAAAAGTTTTTGTAAGGATTCATGGGGATGAGTTTTTACACTGGACTACAATGGACGGAAAACTTGTTTCTAGGGAATCTGATGGATATTATTACTATGCTAGTTTCTCTATGACGGGTAATGTTGTAGCAACAAAAAGCAGGGCTAGTTCTATATTTAAATTAACATCAGCATCCAATGCTCCATTTATTAAAGACGGATCTTCGGTTACTCCACCAAATGTGGCTATACAAAGAGCAAAAATGTTAAGGGAGAAAGTGGGTTCTAATGTTTCTGGTTCACAAAGTGATAATGACCGCATTTCTTTGGGAAGAAAGCGTTTTATTGTTTTACTTGTAGATTTTACAGATTTAAAATTTACAAATGCAAAAGCAGAATTTAATGCTTTATTGTCTCTTAAAGGCTATAATAATAATGGAGCAACAGGTAGTGCAAAAGATTATTATATGGCAAATGCCTATAACAAATTTGATCCAATTTTTGATGTAGTGGGACCAATAACCGTGTCTAATAACTATGCTTATTATGGAGAGAATGACGAATCTGGCAATGATATACGGCCAAGAGAATTGCTTATAGAAGCAGTAAAGAAAGCATCAAGTAGCTATGGAGTAGATTTTTCTAACTATGATAATGATAATGATGGAGTAATAGATAATGTTTTTATGTATTATGCAGGCTATAATGAAGCAGAAGGTGCTCCTACTAATACTATATGGCCACACAAATGGAGTGTTGTAGGTTATAATGAGTATGTTAATGGAAAAAGAATAAGTAATTATGCTTGCTCCTCTGAACTTAGATCTAATAGTGGAAATACTATGGCTGGAATAGGTACTTTTTGTCATGAGTTTGGACATGTTTTAGGCTTGCCAGATTTTTACGACACAAATTATAAAGAAGAAGGTTCAGGTGTTGGTTTAGGTATTTATTCTTTAATGTCTTCTGGCAGTTATAATAATGATGGTAAAACTCCACCATATTTTAATTTAGTAGAGCGTAATATGCTTGCTTGGCAAGATATGCCTGCGATGATAGAAGAAAGCAAAGATATTGTTCTTAAGGGTAATGGCGAGAATATAAATGATGTTACTACTTGTTTTACGCCAACTGAAAATAATGGGGAATTTTACATGTACGAGTGTAGAACTAATACAGGTTGGGATAAATATTTAAATTCTTGGGATAAATCTTCAAATCCACAAAGTGCCATGGTTATATATCATATAGATAAGTCGAATAATCTAGTTAATGGGATTTCGGCCAAGAATAGATGGGATAGTGGTTATGGAATTAATTCTGTTAGCAGTCATCAGTGTTTTGATATAGTTGAATCTAATGGAGATGAAGCTAATGTTAAATTTTATTCAGATTTTGTGTTTCCTGGCCATTCAAATGCTAGAGAATTTTCAGCTAATACCATACCTATGGCAAAGGATTGGGAAGGTAATGCCACAGGCTACAATTTATATGATATAGCTAATCCGGGAACTGAAATTTCCTTTAAACTTAGAGTAGAAAAAGGTATAGCTGTTATTGGAAAAGTTTGGGATTTATCTAAGAGCCCAATATCTAGGGCAAAGGTAGTTATTAAGAAGATAGAATCTTATAATTCAACTACAACTAGCAATTTTACCATACACAAAGCCATGTATGCAAGTAATGCAAAAAGTTACGACGCGCAGACAAATACAAATGGAGAATTTTATGTTAAATTAGATGAAAAAGGAGCATACAATATTTCTGTTCTAGTTGATGGCTTTTTTAGTTTCTCCTCAGATTATAATATAGATGATACCATTAGACCTAATGTGTATTTAGCTAGAAAACAAGCCACAGAAGATGTTTTAATAAGTAAATGCAATACTACAGGCGGAGTAAAAATTGGAATTGAGAAAAAGTTTACTTATTATGCTGGAGCTGAATATAAGGCTTCTGAATTACATCGTTTTGTTGGTGCCAAGCTAAAAAGTATAATTTTTGAAATATCTGGCAATAGTGCAGAGTCTGTTAATGCTTTAGTTTATATAGGAGGTAAGTTAGTGCTCAGTAAAAAAGTAGATAATCCAGCCTTTGGTTCTATAACTTTTGTTGATATAAGCAATGACAATATCGTTATTCCAGAAGGGAAAGATTTATTATTTGCTTATTCAATAATAAATTCAGATACTTCGAGCCCACTAATGTGCGATAGTGAAGCGGCTAATGAGGGTGGACTTATGGTTTCAGAAGATGGAGTGATTTATACCGACATTGCCAAAGAGCTTGGAGTTAATCTAATGATAAGAGCAGAATTATCCTTAAAAAATAATTCTATTGCTATATTAGATTATAACTTTATTAAGGTACAAAAGTCATCCTATAATGCAGGAGATACATTTAAGTTAGAGATGGAGTGGGCTAAGGATTCTCCAAAGACAGCAAAATGGTTTTTTAATAATGAACAGAAAGAAGAAGGCAAGTCTGTAGTTCTTAATAAAGGGAACAATGAGATTAAGGCCGTAATTAACTATCCAGATGGCAAAGAAGAGACTGTATTTTTAGAAGTGGTGGCACAATAATTTAATTAGCTTTTATAAGTTGGTTTACAATTTTTTTGTACCTTTGCGCACTTAAAAGTATCAATTCTCATAAATAAATTAATTTCTTATGTCAGGTTTTTTTGGCTGTGTATCTCGTAATGAATGTGTTAATGACGTTTTTTATGGTACAGATTATCATTCCCATTTAGGGACAAAACGTGCCGGTATGGCTTTCTACACCGGAGAAAAATTTGTAAGAGCTATTCACTCTTTGGAGAGTGGATATTTTAGAAATAAATTTGAAGATGAGCTTGTTAAGTTCCAAGATGCCCACATGGGTTTTGGAGTAATTTCTGACAGCGAATCTCAGCCAATTACAATAACTTCTGCCTTAGGAAGATATTCTGTAGTTACCGTTGGTCGTATAGATAATATAGAGGAACTCACCAAAGAATTATTAGATCAGAGACATCATTTTGCCGAACTTTCTGATTCTGCCATTAATGCTACAGAGCTAGTTGCTATACTAATAGGCTTAAAAAATAGCTTTAGAGAGGGCTTAGAACTAGTTCAGCAAAAAATAAAAGGCTCGTGCTCTATTTTAGTTTTAACAGATCATGCAATATATGCTTCGAGAGACCGTTTTGGGAGAACACCTATAATAATAGGTAAAAATGATAAGGGATATGTCTGTGCTTCTGAAAGTTCTAGTTTTACAAATTTGGGATACGAGATTGTTAGAGATTTAGGACCAGGAGAAATTGTTCAAATGAGTGCAGATGGAGTTAGAGTAGTTAAGGCACCTGGAGAGAGAATGCAAATTTGCTCATTTTTATGGGTTTATTATGGCTATCCTTCTGCGTGGTATGAGGGAATAAATGTTGAGGAGTCGAGATATAGATGTGGAGCAGCAATGGCTCGTAGAGATACAGACATTGATGCGGATTTTGCAGCAGGAATACCAGACTCTGGCGTTGGGCATGCAACAGGGTATGCTAATGAAAGGGGGATTCCTTATAAAAGGCCATTTGTTAAATATACCCCAACTTGGCCTAGAAGTTTTATGCCACAAAATCAAAAGATGAGAGACCTAGTGGCAAAGATGAAACTATTACCAAATGAGGCTTTCACAAGAGATCAAAAGATTGTGTTTATGGATGATAGCATTGTTAGAGGAACACAATTAAAAGATAATGTTGTAAAGCTACTAGATTCTGGAGTAAAGGAGATACACATGAGAATAGCTTGCCCTCCACTTATTTTTCCATGTAAATTCTTAAATTTCTCAACATCTAGAAGTACTTACGATTTATATACTCGTAGAATTATTAGAGATATGGAAGGTACTGATAAATTTTCTGAAGAAACTTTATTAGAGTATGCAAATCCAGACTCTAATAAGCATAAAGAAATGGTTGATATAATGTGCAAACATTTACAGCTTACAACTCTAAAATTCCAAAGATTAGATGATTTAATTGAGGCTATAGGTTTACCTAAATGTAAATTATGTACACATTGTTGGGATAATAGTAGCTATACAGAATAATATAATGTTATATAAATAAAAAAAGTGGCTAAATAAATCTAGCCACTTTTTTTATTTATAATAAATTTACTTCTTTAGAAAATTTTCTAGCTTGTTCATAAGCTCCGTAGATTCATCTTCTAAGTTTCCTTTTATTGCTTTTACAGCCTCTTTCATTGCTAAATCAGAATTGTAAGCTAATGTTATAATAACTTCGATATTTTTATTTGGTAGTACTCTATATAATTCTACTAGAGGAATTGTTCTCCCAAGTGTTGTGGAAATTGCAGATTTGCCGGCACTTATTAAAGAGTTTATAGAGCTAGCTTCACTTTGATTGATTTCTTTTGTAGACAATTTTGTTTGGATTAACATTGCTATTTTACTTTGAATTTGCCCAGCAATATCCATTTTTGCTGTTGTAGTTGCTTGTAGGGTGCCTGCTGTGTGGCTGCCTGCTATAACTCTTGCCGATCCAGTAATATATGCAGGGTAACCATCCTTATCTTGCTCGTATTGAACTTGCCAAGATTTTTCTATTTGCTTGTCTATTGGGAGTTTCCCTACAGGAGCAAGAAATCCTTGTTTTATTAATTTTTTTGCCTCTATGCGGGCAGCTCTAACAGCTTTACTTTTTATTTTTTTGTTTAGAATTTTTTCTTTTTTCTCAATTTTCTTTAGTTCTTTTTTGCTTGCACTTTGTGCATTTAGATTTGTGGATACAACTGCCATAATTAGGACAGTTATAAATAATTTAAAATATAGTTTCATTATTAATGGATTTTATTTATATGCAAATATAGGTGATTTTAGTCAATTAAGTCTTATAATTTACACTAAAATGTTTTTACTTGTAATAATAAAATAATAATACTTTTTTGTAGTTTCTAATATTATTTATATCTTTGCACCCCCGCAAGGTATGCGAGGTTTTGTATCCAATTGATAATCAACTGAATTTCAATTGGCAATGCAATTAAAGTTTAATTTAAACAACTAATTAAAACCAATGCCAGGATTAATTGGAAAAAAAATCGGAATGACATCCGTTTTCGGTGCTGATGGTAAGAATATACCATGCACTGTTATTGAAGCTGGTCCGTGTGTTGTTACGCAAATTCGTACAGAAGAGAAAGATGGTTATGCCGCTGTACAGCTTGCCTATGACGA
>CAXYUL010000046.1:0-10345 GCA_964292095.1 uncultured Bacteroidales bacterium
ATTTGCAGAGCAGAAATTGCATACTCTATAAGTATGAACAATCCTAATGCCTTTATGCATGGACCCACATTTATGGCAAACCCTTTAGCATGCTCAATAGCCTGCGCTTCAATTAAGGAACTTCTAAGTTATGATTGGAAAAGCAAGGTAGAAGATATAGAACAAATACTAAAAACTAACTTAAGTAAGCTAAATAGTAATGATAAAGTAAGGCAAGTAAGGGTTTTGGGAGCAATAGGAGTAATAGAGATGAAAGAAAATGTTGATTTAAACACAATTCAAGCCATGCTCGTTAATGAGGGAATTTGGCTAAGACCTTTTGGAAAGCTTATATACACTATGCCTCCATACATAATTAGCAAAGAGGAACTAGAATATTTATGTAAAGCAATTGTAAAAGTAGTAGAAAGCTTATGATAGATGATTATTGTAAAAGACAAATAGACGAGCTTTCTTTTCTTGGTATGGAAAGAAAAAGTGCCCCAATACTACATAATGGCAAATATATAGAGTTTACTAATGGCAAAATATTACTAAATTTATCTTCTAACGATTACTTAGGTTTGGTAGAAAACACAGAGCTAAAAAAACGTTTTTTTGATAAATATCCTATAGAGAAATTGTTTATGGGTTCTTGTTCTTCTAGGTTACTTACTGGCGAGTGCAAAGAAATGAGAGAAATAGAAGAAAGGGTTTGTAAATTATATAATAAAGAGGCTGCCCTTGTGTTTAATAGTGGCTATCACGCAAATACTGGTATTTTAGCGGCCTTGTGTGCCGATAAAAAATCATTAATTGTTGCAGATAAGCTTGTGCATGCCAGCATAATAGATGGAATAAAATTGTCGGGAAGCAAATTTGAAAGATACAGACATTGCGATTATTCTCACCTAGAACATCTTATTAGTACAAATATAAATAATTACCAATATATATTTGTAGTTAGCGATGCTGTCTTTAGCATGGATGGCGATTGCACAGATCTAAACGCTTTGGTGAGCCTAAAACAAAAATATCCAAAGATTGTTCTTTACATAGACGAGGCTCACTCCTTTGGCGTTATGGGCAAATTAGGCCTAGGCTTATGCGAGCAAATTGGAGTAATTGATAATATTGATATCATTGTAGCTCCTCTTGGTAAAGCGGCTTGCTCTGTTGGCGCCTTTGCTGTTTTTGGAAAGAATATTAGGCGCTTTTTAATCAACAAAATGCGCCCATTAATTTATTCAACAGCATTACCTCAAATTAATTTTGCTTGGACAAACTATATTTTAGGCCAAATTCCATATTTAGAACAAGAGAGAAATAATTTATATCATATAACAAACTACACTAGAGAGTTAATGACAAGCTATTTTAAAGAAAGAACTTTTAATAATGTTAGCAGTCAAATAATTCCGTTTTTATGCAAAGATGCACAAGAGTGTGTTAAAATATATGAGCTTCTAAAAGAAGAAGGCTTTTATGTTCCAGCAATTAGACCACCTACAGTAGCCTCAAATTCTTGCAGACTTAGGTTTTCTCTTACAGCAAATATGAATAAAGAAGAAATACTTGTATTATGTAATAAATTAAAAGAAAAAGTATATGCAACTATATAAAATTTCTACTTCTGTAGATAGCTTAAAGTGCAATAGCAGCAAACTTATTGTGTTTTTTGCTGGCTGGGCAATGGACGCTAAGCCATTTTCAAAACTAAGACATAATAACTATGACATAGCCGTTATATATGATTACAATACGTTTACATTTAACAATTATACAAAATATAATGGTAATAATTACATACAATACGACAGCACAGACAGATTCACGCAACTTTTAAATAATTACACAGATATTTATATAGTGGCATGGAGCATGGGTGTATGGGTGGCATCATATTGCTTTAATAACTTATTTAATAAACAATCTGTTAAAGGAGAAAATATTTTAGATGATGTTTATACTAAAAAAATAAGAAGAAGTGTTGCCATAAATGGCACATTGTGTCCAATTAGTAATACATGGGGAATTCCAGGGGATATCTTCCAAGGAACAATAGATAATCTTCCCAATGGCCTAGATAAATTTAATCTTAGAATGTGCGGAAGCAAATCGCTATACCTAAAATATAAAGAAAATGCTCCAAATAGAAATGCAGAAAGCATTAAGAATGAACTAATTTCGCTTAGAGATAATTATAGTTTCTGTAATAACTTAAGATGGGACAAAGCCATTATTTCTACTAAAGATAATATATTTCCTCCCAAAAATTTATCTAATTTTTGGGAGGATTATAAAATGGGAACAGAAAATAAAACTTGTCCTTTACAAGTAAATAATTTTACTATAGAGTATATAGACCAGCCCCATTTCCCTTTTTTTAGTTCTAATTTTTCATTTGAAGAAATCTTAACTACCTAGTATAATAGAAAATAAATGAATATCTTAAATAATAATAAACATATAATTGAGAAACACTTTACTAAAGCCATAGACCATTATGATAACAATGCTAAAGCTCAAAATATAATTGCTCACCATTTATTTAATATAATTTGCCAAGCTAAAGCAGATTCTAGTATATCCGAAATTTTAGAATTAGGCTGTGGTACAGGCAATCTAAGTACCTTGTTGCATAATAGATTTAAAGCCCAAATGCTTTTAAACGATATTTGCTCTAATTGCTATACCTATGTATCTACAAAAATTACAGACTGCAATAGCTTAGAATTTGTATGTGCCGATGCAGAACAACTAGTAGTTGATTTAAGCAAAGAAAATAGGAAATTTGATATTATAACATCGTCATCTGCAATACAATGGCTCTCTAATCCATTAGGTTTTATAAAAGCATGTAAAGCAATTCTTAAGCCTAGAGGAATAATTGCTTTTTCTTCTTTTCTTCCAAACAATTTAGAAGAAATAAAGACAATTGTAGGAGAAAGGTCTATGCTTAAATACCCCGATTTTGATGAAATAAAGGAAACTCTTTTATCAAATTACACAATTTTAAACCTAGAAAGTAATAATATTACATTGTATTTTGAGAGCCCCAGACATGTATTAGAGCATCTTAAATATACCGGAGTAAATGCAACTAGTACAGGAGGATGGAGCAAAGGAAAACTAGAAAGTTTCTATCAACAATACAATACTAGATTTAAAAAAAGCAATGGACTTGTTTCATTAAGTTATAAACCAGTATACTTTTGTGTTACAAATAATTAAAAATAAAAATTATGATTCAAATTAGCAATATATCTATATATAAAGAACTATTAAGTTCTTTAAAGAAACCAAGTTGTATTTTTATTAGTGGAATTGATACTAATGTTGGAAAAACATATGCATGCGCTGCTTTAGCTAATTCTAGCATTAAGCTATCATACAACACAATAACCCAAAAAATGATACAAACTGGATGCACGGATATATCGGAAGATATAGAAAAGCATAGAGAGCTTATGGAATTGCCACTACTAAAAATAGATAGAGATGGAACAAGCTCTCCAATAATTCTGCCATTTCCAAGTTCTCCACATTTAGCAGCTAAATTAGCTAATTACAAGATAAATCTAGAGAGCATAAAAGACGCTAGCAATAAACTATTAGATAGCTATGACCTTGTTCTAATAGAAGGTGCTGGTGGATTAATGGTGCCAATAATAGAGAACAACACTAAACTAGGTGGATACCTTACCATAGATTATATTAAAGATAATAACTATCCATTAATATTGGTAACTAGCTCTAAATTGGGGAGCCTAAATCATACACTTTTGAGCCTATATGCTTGCCAACAAAAAGGCATAGAGGTAAAGGCTATAGTATACAATACATATCCAAAAGAAGATGAATTAATAACTAAAAGTAGTTTAGAATATTTAAATAGACTTAATATTCCAATTTTACTACTTAATAAGTATTAAATACTTTTAATCCAACATCTTCTTCTCATAAATGGCTCATGGTCATAGCTTTCCCACACTTTAATAGCTGCTATATTAGTATCTAATTGTGGGTTAGTTATGGCATGTTTAATATTATATTTTTTAAAATTATCTGCTAGCTGTGCATGGTATATTGCAGAAAGCCCCTTTGAAGCCCATGCTGGGTTAGAACCTACCATCATTAAATCTATTGTATCATATTTTTTATATGCTTTTAAAATATGATACCATCCAAATGGAAACAAGCTCCCTTTTGACGCTCTAAAAGCATTAGATAAAGAAGGAAAACACAAACCAAAAGCAGCAATATCATCTTTTTCATCCATTACCAAACATGTAAGTTCTGGCTTTAAAAGTTTAAAATATGATTTTCCTGTTCTTTCTACTTCTTTATTGGTAAGTGGAATAAAATTATGTACCGACTTAAAACATTCATTGTAAATCTTAAAAAATTTTTCAACTAGCTCCATTTTTTCGCTTCCCTTTAATGTACTAATATCCAATAATTTTAGATTATATCTTTTAAGTAAAATATCTGATATTCTAATTAATTTGTCTGGAGCTCCTTGCATAGCATTTAACTTGTACTGAACCCAATCTGCCTCTTTTGCAAAACCCAATTGCTCCATAAACTTAACATAATAAGGGTAATTATATAAACAATTTGTTGGTGGAACATTCTCAAAGCCCTCTATTAACATTCCTTGACGGCCTAAAGTATTATAAGCTAAAGGGCCATGGATCTCTGTCATTCCTTTAGATTTGCCCCACTCAATTGCAGCTTTTAATAAAGCTTTTGCTATTTCTATGTCCTCCTCAAAATCGAACCAGCCAAAACGCAAACGAGATAATTTATAAAAACTATTATATCTAGGGTTGATAATTGCTTGTATTCTTCCAACAATCCTATCTCCTTTATATGCAAGGAACAATTTTCTCTCACAATAATCTAAGGCAGCATCACCATCTAGAGTACTTTTTTGGTCATAATCTAAGGTTGGAACATAAACCTTACAATTTTTATAAAGTTTATTTTGGAACTGATAAAAACTTTTAAACTCTCTACTAGAAGTTACCTCTTTTACTTGTATTTGCATTTGCATATGTTTTGCCTAAAAATGTGCGGCAAATTTAATAATTATTATTGGATTTGAGCAAATAAGTTATTGCTGCTTGAGCACAAACACAGCCAAAAACAGCAGGTAAATAAGAAATTGTACCAACCTGGCTTTTTTTATTCCTTTCCTCCATTGGAACAATTGCATCTCTAAGTGGCAACTCCTCAGAAAATACAACCTTAAATCCTTTAGAAATGCCCTCTTTTCTTAATTTTTTTCTTAAAATATAAGCTAATGGGCAGTTATATGATTTACTTAAATCCGCTATACGTATTGCGGTTGCATCAAATTTAGCCCCAGCTCCCATAGAGGACACATGATTAATTTTATTGTTTACACAAAATTTAATTAACTCTATTTTTGGGGCAAGAGTATCTATTGCATCTACCAAATAATCTATTTCGCCTATATATTTGCCCAATATAAAATTTATATTTTCCGATTCTAAATAAGAAGGTATTATATCTATTTTAATGTTTGGATTAATATCTTTTAACCTTGCTTCTAATACATCTGTTTTATAAAGTCCTATTGTACTATTCAAAGCTATTAATTGTCTATTTTTATTTGATTCATTTATAAGATCAGAATCTAAAATAATTAAGCTACCTACTCCAGCTCTGCAAAGCATTTCTGCCGCATAGGCTCCAACCCCCCCTAAACCTATTACCGCTACTGTAGATTTTGCCAAACGTTCAATCCCCAAATCCCCAACTAAAAGACGTGTTCTAGAGCTTATATCCTGTTCTTTATCAACCATTTATCTATTTTTTATAATATTTTGTTTTTCTAGTAACTTTGCTTCATCCCAAATTTTATCCATCTCTTCTAAACTCATATCCCTAAGCGATTTACCTTTTCTTATCGTTTGCTCCTCCAAATAAGTGAACCTACTTCTAAATTTATTACATGTAAGTTCTAATGCTGTGTCGGGATTAAGATTATAAAGCCGTGCCGCATTAATAATTGAAAAAAGTACATCCCCTAATTCTGCTTCTGCTCTTTCTTTGTACTCTTGCTTAGAGTCTTTAAAAGATTCCTCTAAACCAGCAAGCTCCTCTCTAAATTCTCCAATTTCTTCTGCAACTTTATCCCACACCTGCTCTCGCTCTGTCCAATCAAATCCAACGGCCCTTGCTTTATCTTGCATTCTATATGCTTTAATCATAGCTGGCATAGCATCTGGAACCCCACTTAAAATGGTTTTATTTCCATCCTTTTCCTTAGTTTTTAACTGCTCCCAATTTGCTATAACTTGTTCAGCATCTTTAACCTGAGTGCTCGCAAAAACATGAGGATGTCTGTAAACCAATTTATTACATAAATTATCTATAACTGCAATTATATCAAAATCATTTGTTTCCTCTCCTATTTTAGAATAGAATACTATATGAAGCAATATATCTCCTAGTTCTTTAGAGATATTTGGCATATCGTTTTTCATTATAGCATCACTCAGTTCATAAGTTTCCTCAATTGTTAAAGGTCTTAGACTCTCTATAGTTTGTTTTTTATCCCAAGGGCACTCTAGTCTTAACCTATCCATAATATCTAAAAGCCTTCCAAAAGCCTCTAATTTCTGTGCTCTATTTATTACTTTATGTGTATTATCCATTAATTATATTTTTAAATTTCTTTTACTTAAACATTATAGAAATCTCGCAATTGAGTTCAACCCCCTCTATAGCAGCAAAATTTCCAGAGTTAATACCTAGTTCTAATAAACCTAAAGAATTAAATAAAGCAAATATTTCTCCCGACACAACATCAGAATAATTCTCGCTAATTGCATTTATTTTAAGGTAAGGACCTTGTACATAAATATTATAATTACCATTAAAAGAATCTTCTGTTCGTTTATAAGTTAAAAACTTAGTAAAAAGATCTTTACTAATATTGCTAATCACATTCCCATAGGAATCAGAAAAAATCACCTTCCCAATTATCGCATCTTTTAATACAACAGGCATCTGTTTTGTTAATACCCTTAGAGGATGCGAATTCACTAGTTCCCACTTCCTTTCCAATATTAATTTTATGGCACTAACGCAGTAGTGCGGAAGCATAAAAGTAGAAAATTTGTCGGGAAGAGGAAGATGATAAGAAATGATATCGCTCTGATTAAAGATAAGTGAAAATCTACCATCGTCTACTCCTACAAAAAAGTGCTCTTTATATTTACAAACTACCATTGGGGCCACCAAACTTGGCTCAGAGCTCACACATAATAAATGAATTGTGCCTTTAGGAAAGCTCTCAAAAGAATGCTTTACAACAAAACACATAGCAACAACATCATGACTTTTTAAATTAGAGCCAAGTTCTATTAACTTAAAATTGGTATTTTCTATAGAGCACAAAAAACTTGTAATTATCCCTCTAAATATAGCAGGATAATAATCGTTACTCTTCCAGTCTGATATGTAGCTTATAATTTGCAATTTATCCAAATATCACATCCATTAAACTCAACAATTACCTAGGGCACAAAATTACATGATTTTTTCTAAGAAACAGCAATAAGATATGCTAAACTAAAAAAACATATATTATATTATTTAAAAAAAAATATCTAAGTTTGCATAAATTTACATAAACAGATAATACAACATATTCACTAGTTATAAAAAACTGTAAAATGCACGCAAATATTAAATTTATCAGCGCAGAAGAAGCTGTAAAGTTTGTTAAAAGTGGCGATCATATTCACTTTAGTAGTGTAGCTAGTGCGCCAAAAATACTAATTGATGCACTATGTAAAAGAGGTGACGCAGGGGAGCTAAAGGATGTAAAAATTCACCACCTTCATACAGAGGGAGAAGCACCTTATACAGATGCAAAATATGAGGGAGTATTCTTTCACCAAGCTTTTTTTGTTGGTGGCAATACTAGAAAGAATGTACAAGCAGGATATGCAGATTATATTCCTATCTTTTTAAGTGAAACTCAAAAATTATACAGATCTGGGGCACTTCCTTGTGATGTAGCTATGATTCAGGTTTCTACTCCAGACAAACATGGTTATGTTTCTTTGGGAACTTCTGTAGATGCAACACTAGCAGCAATAGAATGTTCTAGAGTTGTAATAGCTGTTGTTAATAAAAATGTTCCTCGTTCTTTTGGCGATGCTATGATTCCTATTAGCATGATAAACCATTTTGTAGAATGCGATACAGTTTTAGAACCAGCACATTTTTCTGCTCCAACAGAAATAGAAACAGCAATAGGAAAACATTGTGCTGCTCTTATAGAAGATGGCGCAACCTTACAAATGGGTATTGGCGCAATTCCTAACGCTGTTTTAGCACAATTAGGAAATCATAAGAACCTTGGTATTCATACAGAAATGTTTGCAGATGGAGTACTTCCATTAGTAGAAAAAGGAATAATTAACGGAGCAAACAAAGCTATCGATAAAGGTAAAATGGTATCTACATTTCTTATGGGTTCACAAACATGCTACGATTTTATAGATGATAATCCTATGGTATCAATGATGGATGTTGGCTATACTAACGATCCATTTATTATTGCAAAAAATCCAAAAGTAACAGCTATTAACTCTGCTTTGCAAATAGACTTAACTGGTCAAGTTTGTGCAGATTCAATTGGAACAAAATTCTACTCTGGAGTTGGTGGACAAATAGATTTCATTTATGGAGCATCCCTTTCTAAAGGAGGAAAAGCTATTATAGCTATGCCATCTACAACCAATAAAGGACTAAGCAAAATAGCTCCAGTACTTACTTTAGGCGCTGGCGTTGTAACAACAAGAAATCATATTCACTGGTTTGTAACAGAATATGGTGCAGTTAATTTATATGGCAAATCGCTACAAGAGAGAGCAAAACTTCTTATAAGCATAGCTCATCCAAATAGCAGAGAAGAGCTAGATAGAGCTGCATTTGAAAGATTTGGTCCTCATTTTCATTATGTTAGCAAATAATATTTAAACAAGTATATATATGGCGACCCAATTTTTTTTGAGTCGCCTTTTTTAACAAATTAGTTTAGGAACTTATATTATTTAGACTCAAGATTAATGAACTTATTAAAAAAGCTAAGTTGTAATACATTTTTAATTATTTTACTTTGTACTTGGTGGTTAATTAACCTAGTTCAAGCCTCATTTACCGAACTAGCCAACGATGAGGCATATTATTGGCTATTTTCTCAAAATTTAGACTGGGGATATTTTGATCATCCACCAATGATAGCTCTGCTCATTTATCTTGGAAGTTTTATAGGTGGAGAACTTGGAGTTAGATTTTTCCCTATACTACTACAGCCTCTCTATCTATACATATTATGGCACATAATAAAGCCTGCTATTACAACGCAGAAAGATGCCGTACTATATTTTATTATATGTGCTTCCATACCAATATTACAATTATATGGTATGATAGCGGTTCCAGATGCAGCAATTCTTTTTTCTACATCAATTTTTCTTCTTGCATATAAGTCTTTCATAAATAAGTCTAATACTTTAAATACTCTCCTTTTGGGCTTTTCTATGGCATTAATGGCCTACAGTAAATACCACGGAGCCTTAGTTGTAATTTTTACAATTGCATCAAATCCTAAAATTTTAAAAAATTATAAATTCTATTTAGCTGGGATATTTACAATTATACTATTTTCTCCACATTTATTATGGCAATGGGAGCACTCGTTTGTATCATTCAAATATCATTTGCTTGGCAGAAACTCCTACTTTAAGATTAACTATCTACTAGAATATCTATTGAGCATAGCATTAATTTTTAATCCTTTCTTTTTGCCACTATATTTTAAAGCATATAAAGAGCAATATAACAAAAATCTAATTAACAGAGCTTTAGCCTCAATTATTATTGGCTTTATTTTATTCTTCCTATTTTCATCTATTAGGGGTCAAATACAGCCTCAGTGGATTATTGTTATTGTCTTTGGACTAATTCCTTTCCTTTTCTATTATGTTAAAGATAATATAAAACTAAAAAAATATGTAATTAGAATTGGTCTATTTTCATTAGTTTTGTTTATGCTGGCACGTTTAGAATTTATATTTAACCCTTTAAATATAAAAGAACAAATATTTAATAATAAGATTTCATATACTCAAATAGCAGAAAAAGCCAAAGATAGGCCAGTAATATTTAATGATAGCTTTTATGAGGGAGCAAAATACATGTTCTATACTGGAAAAAAAGCCTATACACAAGCAAATATAAACTACAGAACACACCATTGGCAACTATTGGATTATGATACACAATTTGCCGGTAAGGATGTAATTGTTGGTGTATC
>CAXYUL010000047.1:0-10305 GCA_964292095.1 uncultured Bacteroidales bacterium
TAGTTCCCGTATAAATAATTATATTGTGTAGTGCATTGTAAATTATGCTCTTATGTCTTAATTGTTTAGCTAATTTTTGGCTTTTGTACTCATGTATTTTATCTTCTATAAATTGTCGGGAATATTGTTCTTTTTTATTTTCAAATAGAGATAAGAGTGCCCAAAAGCTGCTATTTAGATTTACCAGACTAATTTTATTTAGGAAGGGGCTGTTTTTGCCACAAATTGCATATTCTCTTTGAGCAGCGGCATCAATTGCTAATTTTAACATTTTATAATTCCATTTGCTTTTAGAAAGGCTATTTGGAATATCACATCTGTAGTGGTAATTTGCACATTCCATAACACTTATGCTGTTACACACAGATAAATAATCTAGAGTAAAAATTAAATCTTCAGACATGGATAAGTTGGTGTCAAAATGTAGCTTGTTGTGTTTAATGATATTTGTGTTGTATATTTTTGCCCAACAAAAGCCAAAGGCGTTGTTATCTATATGTAAATAGTTTATTGCTGCGTCTTTTTCATTTTTATTAAAATATTTTTCTGGCAAAATATTAGTTTGTGATGCTCCATTGGATTCTTTAATAAACCCCTGAAAAATAAAAGAGTCTTGGCCTAGCTTGTCTATTGCTTTTATGTAAGTTTCTATAAAACAACTATTAACATAATCATCGCTGTCTACAAAAAGAATCCATTCTCCATTGGCTTTTTCTATTCCGTAGTTTCTGGCAGCACTAACACCTCCATTTTGTTTATTATAAATGATAAATCTATTATCAGCCTTGCAGTATTCTTTGCATATTTGTTCAGAATTATCTGTGCTGCCGTCGTTTACCATTATAACTTCTAGTTGTTTGTAGCTTTGGCTTAGAAGGCTCTGTAAACAATCATTTAGATATTTACTTGCATTATATATTGGTATAATAACAGAAACTAAGCAATCCATAAATTAGTCTTTTTTTATAAATGATAATATGGTTCTAATATCTTTAAACCTAAAGAGAAAAGCTCCTCCAACATAAATGGTTAATCCGCTAATACATCCAACAAATAGTTGTAGCCAAGGTCCAGCTGCAGAAATGAGTTGTAGTATACAATATACGCTAGTGCCCATAATTGATGACAGTATAAAAACTGGGTAGAATGATTTAATTTGAGCCCATACACCTAAATGGGTAACCTTAGTGTTGTAATAAATGATAATAGCCATATCTACAAAAGAATATAGAACTAGTCCCCAGCACATAATGTTAACGCCTAATGGGAGGGATGCAAATAGTATGATAAGACCGCTAATTTTTTTTATTATTTCGGCTTTAAGAAAGTAATCTGAGCGGCCTTTTGCGTTAATTACACTATGATTAAAACGCATAATTGGATCCCACATGAAAGCAATACACAGTATTTGTAATAATGGCACAATTTCTAACCATTTTTCTGATAATAATATAATAATAAGTGGCTTTGCAAGCGCGCATATTCCAAGCATTATGGGAAAAATTGCAAAGCACGCCATCCTGGTGTAGCTAAGGAACAATCTATTTAATTCTTTGCTATCGTTCTGAATATTACAAAAAACAGGATATATTGCCCTTTCTATAACAGAAGTGCAATTCATAGAAGGAAAATTAGCTAGTGAATATGCTCGGCTATAGCATCCAACATCGCTTGCTGCGTATTTTTTTCCAATAATTAAGGTGTATAAATTTGTATAAGTGGTATGTAATACAGATGATACTAGTAACTTAGAGCCAAAAGAAAACATTTTTTTAAAGGACTCTGTAGAGAACAAAAATGCAGGTTTCCATTTTGTGTAAACCCACATTAAAATTGCGCCAACAATACTGCTTATTACTGTTTGTGCTACCAATGCCCAGTAGGCATAACCTGTGTAGGCCATATAAATACCTATCCCTCCTCCAATAATAACAGAGATTAAAGATATAATTGCAAGTTTTTTAAAATCTAAGTCTATTATAATTATAGAATGTTGTACTATACAAACAGAGTTAATAATAAGTGTAAGCCCAACTACTCTAGCAACTGAGCAGAGTTGCGGAGTATTATAAAAACTGGCTATAAATGGTGCAGAAATATAAAGTAAGAGATAAACCAGTGTTGCAATAACTAAGTTAAAATAAAAAACAGTAGAGAAGTCTATTGTACTTCTGTCTTTTTTCTGAATTAGTGCATTCATAAATCCACCATCTATAAAAACATTACTAAGAGCCATAAATATAGCTAGCATTGCAATAATGCCATAATCAGAGGGATAGAGTAGCCTTGCTATAATAATTCCAATTACAAATTGAACTCCTTGCACAGAGAATCTCTCAATTGCACTCCATAATACTCCCACACCAACCTTGTTTTTTGCCATTGTATATTATTTTTTACTGTTTATTTGCTCATAAATATTTAAATAAGCTTTTGCGCTATTTTCCCAAGAAAAATGTTTAACTCTGTTTAGACCATAATCAATATACTTTTGTTTTAGTTGAGGGCATGTTTCTAGATTAAAAAGTGCGTCTCCAATTTGCTCTTGATTAAGAGGATCAACTAGTAATGCTCCTTCTCCTGCAACCTCTGGAATGGCAGAGCAGTTAGATGATATAACAGGTACAGCGCAAGCCATGGCCTCTAATAATGGTATACCAAAACTCTCTCTAAGAGAGGTGTATAAAAATGCCTGAGCACCGCTATAAATATAAGGTAAATGGGTGTTTAATACATAGCCTACAGTTATTACATACGATAAAATATGTCCTAAGCCATTTTCTTTAAGCATAATTTCCATATTTTCTTTCTTAAAATCGGCAACTAATAATTTTGCTGGCTTGCTTACTCTTTGTACATAGTTTGCATATCCCTTAAGAGTACCTATTGTGTTTTTTTTAGGGTCTGTATTTCCTAAAAAGAAGAAATATCTACCCATGCAATCGTCTAAATTTATATATTGTTTTACAATCTCCTTAAAATCTTTTCTGTAGTAAAAGTTAGTGTTAAAGCCATTATATACACTTATAATTCTATCTTTAACAATTTGAGGCATTGTTCTTAGTATTTGCTCTTTTTCGTAGTTAGAAACTGTTATTATTAGTTTGCAATTAGTTATTATTTTAGGAACAACAAACCTTCGGTATATCCTGCCTAAAGCTTGGTATTGCGACACATTTTTTTGTTTTTGGGCTCCCATAAAAATAACATCGTGCAGAGTTAGCACAAGAGGAACTTTACAAAAAATAGGAGCTGTATTACTTGTACAATG
This sequence comes from uncultured Bacteroidales bacterium, assembly GCA_964292095.1. Taxonomy (GTDB): domain Bacteria; phylum Bacteroidota; class Bacteroidia; order Bacteroidales; family UBA932; genus Egerieousia. The sequence goes on from CAXYUL010000047.1 coordinate 3,272, forward strand.
CAAGATGTCTGGCTTTATTATATTTATTGCTCTAGGAAGACCAACTTGCTCCCATAGGGGATAAGACTTATAATTGAGTTCAATTATTTTAAAGTTCTTACTAGCTTCTATAGGGCTATATTTACCAGGGGCAACTAGAATAAAGTACTCATTAATTGTATCTAGTTTTTGTAGTTGTTTAATTACTTCGATAATAACGAAATCCATTCCGTGCTTATCTTTTCTCATTATCCTTTGTGCTTCTATTGCTATTTTCATAAGTTTACAATTTTACAGTCTCCATTTGTTGTAAGCTCTACTTTAAATTGCAGTTTCTATTTTCTTTGAGCTTTTCAAAAAGATTACACCAAAGCTGCATGATGTTTTCTCTAGAATATCTTATAATGTTCTGCTTTGCAAGTTTACCCATCTCTTTTCTTATGATTGGGTTTTCTATAAGGTAATTAATTTTTTGAGCTAATTCTGCTATATTGGAATTTTCTACTAAAATGCCATCTTTGCCGTCTTTAATAATATCGGATGGTCCGTATTTGCAATCGAATGATACACAAGGGAGTCCGCAAGCCATAGCTTCTGCCAGAACCATTCCAAAACCCTCAAACCTAGAACTCATAACGTAAATAGAGTTTTCTAAGTATTTGTTTTCTATGTCTTTAACTGGCTCGTGTAAAATAAAACTATTACCTAAATTATATTTAGATGCTTTTTCTATTAAACTATCTTTTAGCTCGCCATTACCATAAATCGTAATGCTCCAGTCTTTATGTTTATTATGTACTATAGACCATGCCTCTACTAACATATCATAGCCTTTTTGCTCGTCGTAGCGTCCTATACTTATTATCTGTTTGTTATCGCATGTGCTGCTATTTTGTGGGTAAAAAGGAAGTGAGTTTGGAATCACAATTGCTTCTTTTACTCCTTTCCAACTGTCTGCATCTCTTTGCGTTAGAACAACTAAACAATCAAATTTTCTAATGGCCTTTTCTAGGCGATTTGTCCAATGCCAGGCTATGAGTTTATATATAGAGCCAGAAGATTTTAACCTATGAATATTTCTTATATATGGTTTTGCAACGTGTGCTTCTGCTATTTTAAGGCTACCATCTTTTATGGAATATAAAAAGTCTATATCCCTGCTAATTGTGCTTATTGTAAAGTGGGGTTTGAGTTTACATAAAAAATTAGATAGACGTTTTTTATACCGTCTAAGATATAAGAAGTAGATGCAGGCTCTTATTGGTAGGCAGTGATTGTATTGTTCTAAGAAGTTTACGCCTAAGTCTATATGCTTCACTTTTGGCGAAAGCGGAAAATATAGTGGTGTCCCATTTTGTTGGGTTGTAACTATGTAAACATCGTAGTTGCAAATATCGGCAAAATAATTTGCTTTTTCGCTTATAACTCTATCTGCACCGCCTACAGTATTTAGGGCTGGATAAACATATACTATTTTTGTCTTTTCCATATTTTAGTTTACAATTAGTTATAAGATTAGTGCTCTGTGTGGATAAATTTTTTATTTACTCCTTTTAGTCTAAATAAATTTAATATCATGTAAATAGCTAGTATGGGTATATGCCGCATTGCACGTTTAAATTTTTTATCAACCAAATTGTCGGGAAGAGCCATAGCCATAGTTATTAAAAATAAGAATAATAGCCCCCACCATTTTATAGCCCACCTAAATTCTATGAAACTTATTAGTGCGGTCATAAGAATAATTAGAGCTAGCAAAATAACTCTTGGAAGCATCATCCACTGAAATATCTTGTTGGCATAATCCCAGTTTCCTTTTAGTAGAGAGTTTACAAAATCGCCAGTAGAGTGAGACATGATATCTAGCTGAGCGGCCATCCATCTGCGCCTTTGCTTGTAAAAATTTTTGCTATTTGCTACCTTTTGGTCATATACAAAGGTATTTGGTAGGTAAGCTATATAGATGCCTTGTTTAAATTATAATTTTTCTAGTTCTTTTTTTTCTTGTGCAGAAATGGTGAGTTTTATATTATCTTTAAACCAGTCGTAAGAGAAGGCCATTCCAGAGCCAATTAGTGCAGAGGAGAAGCCAGCCCTAACATGGCCTCTTCTAAAAATAGAGTTATTAATTTCTTCGCTAACAGCATCTAAAACAGCAGTGTCGGAGTTTAAATTTGCTGCTACTCTGTGTGCTTGTATGGCTTTTATGCCATCGCAAAAAGCATCGTTAATATCAGCTAAAAAATTAGCATCTGTTTTATTATCAGCATCTAAGATTACTGCTATTTCAAAATTTGTATCTTTTATTTGCTCTACAGCATAGTTAAGTGCTTTTGCTTTAGTGCTGGATGTAAAATTTACAGCAAGAACTTGTATTGGCAGTTCTTTTAAAATATCTAGGGTGCTTTCTTTAAAGCCGTCTGCAATTAGTATTATTTGATAAAGATTTTTGGGGTATGATTGCTTTAAAAAAGAACTAATAGAATCTATAATTACACTGTCTTCTTTGTATGCCGGAAAAAATACAGCAATTTTAGAGAGTTTGTTTGATTTCCTATATTGTATATTAGGCTTTTTCATTGCAAAGTATGCAAAGACAAAAAGATATAACACTCCTATTAGTAATATACAAAATATTATTGAATCTAAAAAAGATAGTAAATTAAACATAATCAGCTATTTAATGGGGCATTAGCCTCTAATTTATTTTCTAGTCTAATAAAATCGTATCCTGCTTTAAGCATATTAAAGGCGTATTTGCCTTTTGCCTTAAGTAAGTATAGTAAACTCTTAATTAGTATTACTGCCATTTGGTAGAGTATACTTAAGAATCTTATTAAGCCTTTTCTATTTCTGTATGCAAATAATAATCTAGTTCTTGTAATGTAGTATAGTTTAAAGGTACTATTTTGGCCGGTAGCGCAACTTTCTTTATGAAAAACAGTAGAATTAGGCTCGTACCATAATTCGTATCCAGCGTCTATCATTTTTTGGCACCAATCTAATTCCTCGTAATATAAAAAATATATTTGAGGCATTAGTCCAACTTTTTCTATAACTTGCCTTTTTACCATCAGCGCTGCGCCATGTAGGTATGAAGAGCTTTGTGCTGTATTAAAGTTGTAATTATCGTCCATATTGTATCCAATTATCTGGTTGCGCATGGTGATAGAACTTAATTTTGTGTAGCCAGCAAATTGAATAGTTCTAGTGCCCCAACTAAATCGTATTTTTGGAGATACTGCTCCTATCTTATCGCTGCTTCTTAATCGTTTTATTAGGTTTATAATAGAATTATCTTCTATAAAGGTATCATTATTTAACAGAAAAACAAAATCTCCTTTTGAACTTTTTATTGCTAAGTTATTTCCTCCGGCAAAACCCAGGTTGATATTACTTTGTATAACTATTACATCTTTAAAAAGAGAATTTATTACCTTTTTGCAACTTTCTTTAGAAGCATTATCCACAACAATAATTTCATAATCTATTTCAGATAGATTATCCTTTATAGATTTAATCATCTGTAAAGTATGCTCTAGCCCATTATAATTTACGCTAATAATAGATAGTTCTGGGTTTTTACTCATAATTAGTAGTTCCAAATAAGTTGTTTAAGTTTTATTTTCTCGGATGGGCCCATTAGTTCTTTATCAAACTTGGCACTCATAACGATAAATGCCTGTAATGTGTATGTTATCATGGCTACAGGAATTTGTCCCATTATTTCGTTACCATATGATGCTACGGTTATTCCAAAAACCCCGCATATTGCGGCACTTGTATATGTAATAAGCTGCTCATTTCTAAGAACAAACAAAACTAAGTATATGCCATATAAAATTATAATACTTAATAAAAAAATATGTAGGATTAAACCATAAAAACCTGTTTCTACCCAAATCATAACAAACCACGAGTCTGTTGGAATATTTGCAAGTTGAGAGTTAGGGGCAAATTTTTGAGCTTTAAATCCTCCCATTCCTATGCCTGTTCCAAATGGGTAGTCCTTCATTATTTCCTTCATTTTTTTTTGATTTTCTAATCGCACGTTTAAAGACGCGTCCTCTATATTAAATGCACTCCTCATACGTCTTATATCTGCGTTAGATTCTCCTATCATTGTAAACTTAAAGAAATATAAAATAGCGCAAAATGTTATTAAACTAAGAAATATTAATTGGGGCTTTTTTGATAAAATTATGTAGAGAGCAGCCCCTGCAAGAGGAACAGCTAATGCACTTCTTGTTCCAGAGATAAACATTGCGTAGCAAGAGAGTAAAGACACGGCAAAATAGTATAATCTTTCTTTAGCTTTTGAACTAAGGCCAATAATAGCAAACATTATGCTAGACATACCCATAGATGCTCCAAAGGTACTGGCATCTGTATAGAAAGAAAAATACCTAGTGCCAGTATAAATAATATGGGTTATTCTGCCACCTTCAACAAACAACCATCTACTCTCTGCACTATCAAAGCCAATGAATTTTTGTATTAAGGCCTTTACTACCGCTAGCAGGCTTAGAATAGAAAGGATAAACATTATTCTTTTAAAATCTGTAAATTTATTGTACACAAGAGAACAGAAGAAGGTTATTATAAAGAAATAAAATCCAATTCCTCTAACACTTGTAAGCCAAGCTATATCTTGTCCATGTATGTTTAAAAGTTGAAAAAGACAGAAGATCATCCAAATAAAAGATACAATAGTAGCTAAATTAAAAGCGCTCCTTAGTCTAACAGTTTTAAAGAAAATAATATTTATAAGAAGTAAAAATAAGGTGTAGGCCAGCATTGCGTCTAAAAAAATACCGCTAGGTATAAATGGAAAATACCTACTTAAACCGCCCAGAAAATAGTTTATTATAAAAATGGCTATGTAACTATAATATAAACTGCTTATAGAAAAAATAGCAGCTGCAATAGCAATAGGAGCTATTGCAAAAGCAAATCCACCAACAAAACCAAACCTCCGTATTATATAGAATGATAATAAAGCACAACAACAGATAGCAAAATATATTATTCTCCTTCTATTTATATTATCATCTATTTTAGCAAGGACTTCTTTTATAGTCATTTTAATAGCATGTTTATTTAGGTTTAGAGGAGTACTTACTCGTTTGATACTAGACCAATATTATATAACCTATAACTAAGTTTAGTAAGTAGGGTGCGTGGCGGTAACATTCCAACAAAGCCCTCTGTGCTATACTTATCGGCTCTGTTTAAATACATCACTGTAGGAGTATGCCATTGTTTATTATTTAAATCTTTAGCTAAAAGCTCTTGTGTATGTGTTTGAGTAGTTAGTCTATCTAATATCATCTGATCTCTTTCTATCCATGTTCTATCTGCCCTAGCTACCCATATGTTTAATGTAGAGTTTGACAATAGCATGTAAGGGATAGATTCTCTACGTAATGGAGCATGTTCTATTATTAAAATATCCTCATCCTTTGGGCTATAAAAATCTTCTATATTTTTAGCCAAATAATAATTCCTATCATTTCCCATAAAGTCTGTGCCAACTTTAATAAGCTTAACTTTCATACCATATTCTTTCCAAATATTTTGAAGCATAGCAGAAAGATAGCTTTTACCATCTCCCTTTTGTGAACTTATTATATTAATAATATTTAGCCCATCTGGCTTTAGGTAGCCGTTCAATAAATTAACCATGTACTTTGCCTCAATATCTTTTCTTTGTTTGTTGTATGACCTATTAGTAAATCTCGACTTTGCAGATATAGCTCCTATAACTATACCGCCAGTAATTCGTTCTGCTTTTTCTTTATTTTGTAAAGTTCTATCTAAAAGCTCTATAACTATAAAACAACTTAGTATAAATATAAAAGAACAAAGGCCAGTAATAGCTACAATTGCTTTTCTTTTAGTAGGGGCATTATTTGTTGGGTATAGAGGAGGCGAAATTGTTTTTAAAATAGAAGCAGTCATTCTTAAATCCTTTTCTCTTAGTTTAGCAGAGTTTAAGGCATTTAGTATATTACTATAAGATTGCTCTAAAAATTTAATATTCCTTTCCTTTCTAGATAAAGTAGATCCTACAGGGGCATAAATAGAAAATTCTTTATTTAAATCTAAAATAATAGACTCTATAGATTTAAGTTCAGACTTAGATTTATTGTTTTTTACAAGGGCCTCTAGCCATTGGTTAAGAACCAACTCTATAGAAACTCCATCTGTGCTAGTTTGGTTTTCTACTAAAGACAAAGCTACTTTTTTTAGCTCTTTTTCTGAGGCTGTTAGCCTATCTTTGTACTCTTTTTGGGTTTTATTATTGGTGTAATCAAAATCATCTTGGTCATAAGGCCTTATATTATAATCAGATGTCTTGCTTGATAATTCTGAAATCTCCTTTAGTTTGGCAACAAAAGCTGCATTATTTTTAACATTTTCTACGTTCTTTGCAATCTTTGCCTCTAGTAACTTTAGAGACTCTTCTGTAGAATTATAATTTCTAAGTGCTTCTTCATATATTAAGGCGTAGTCGCGCTTAAGAGATGCCAAAAATTTAGTTTGTTCTGGGAAATTAATAACTTTTTTATCTATAGAATATTGTGTTAGAGTATCCTCGCTGTATCTTAGTCTTAAAGCAATGCTATCTAAGGATTGTTGAAAATAATTTATAATATTACTTGTTATGCCATATCTCATGTTTTCGTAATTTCTTATAAATACCTGGTTAAGTAGTTTTAGCGTGTTATATGCTATACTTGGATCATCGCAAGCATAAGTAACTTGAATCATATCGCTTGATTCTTTTCTGTGAATTTTAATATTATTACTAAGCGAATTATAGCTATAATGTCTATGAAAATAATTAAATAAACCAGCTACGTGATTCTTAAAATCCTTGGATTTATAATACTCTAAATTTTCCAATGTTTTTTCTATAGAAGATTTATCTATTAATCTTATTACGTCATCTGGTGTGCTCGCAAAAAGCTCTCTTGCGTTTTTTGCCGAGATGTATTCATTATCTTTATCGGGGTTACCATATATCATGTTTTGGGCAAACAATCTAAGCG
>CAXYUL010000048.1:0-10277 GCA_964292095.1 uncultured Bacteroidales bacterium
AGGCTGTACACTATGGGATAAAGGTGGTAGAGATTTATATATAGAAAATTCTCCACTATTCTTCGCCGACAAAGTAAACACTCCTTTGCTAATTATGTGCAACGATAAAGATGAGGCAGTTCCATGGTATCAGGGTATTGAGTATTTTACAGCCTTAAGAAGACTGGGGAAAATAGTATGGATGCTACAATATAATGGTGAAACGCATAATATTAGTAGCGATATAAATGCACTAGACTATACAAAAAGGCTTTCGCAATTTATGGATCACTACTTAAAAGGAGCTCCAATGCCTATTTGGATGAAAGATGGTGTTCCTGCAAAAGATAAGGGGATAGAATTTGGTTTAGGATACTAAGCCTTGTTTAAAATACCTAAAACTACTAATTGATACAAGTATATATAAGATATACTTTTGTTGTTCTGTAATAATTTAAAAAATAATCATTAATTATAATAAAATGAATAGACTAAAGTTTTCATTAACAGTTATCTGTGTTCTTCTTATGAATTGTATTGTACGAGCCAATACAGTTTCAAAAGAATGGTTTACTACTGTTGCGGTTGTTGTAGACAAAACAACGTACTTAAAAGTAGGTAGTAGTGTAGATTCCTATATTAAATCTATAGATGTAGTTAATACAAAAGGAAAAATAGAACGTAGGGGCGTACTAGTGATAGATAAATGGGAGCAGCCAGATTCTATTAGAGCTGTCTTAAAAAAGATGTGGAAAAATAACAATTTAGAAGGTGCTGTTTTTGTTGGAGATATTCCTATTCCAATGATAAGAGATGCGCATCATCTTACTACTGCTTTTAAAATGAGCCCTAAAAAAGACTGGAAAGAGTCTTCTGTTCCATCAGATAGATTTTATGATTGCTTTAGCTTAGAGTTTAATTATTTAAAGCAAGATAAAGATGTAAAATTATATCACTATTATTCTTTAGCTCCACAAAGTGTGCAATCAGTATCTTGTGATATTTATTCGGCTAGAATAAAAGCTCCTAAAATAGAGGGTAAAGATAAATATACTCTTATATCTGAGTATCTAAATAAGGTTGTTGCAGAAAAAGCAAACAAAAGACAAATGTCTAAGGTTTTATATTTTGCCGGGCACGGCTATAATTCAGAGTCTATGAATGCAAGGATTGATGAAACTGCTGCCCTTTATGAGCAATTTCCTTTTTTAACAAAAAGGAGAGGAGCAGATTTAGACTATATCGATTATTCATTTGATAAATACATTAGATATAGATTAATTTCTACTCTTGCTGATAAAAACTTAGACCTAGCAATTTTGCATCATCATGGAGCAGAGGATACACAATATTTTAATGGTTCCCCTTACGCATCCGATGCTGCCACATGGCTAGAACAAGCAAAAAATTTCTTTAGATCTAAGATAAGAAATTCTAAAGATACAACAGCCGCAAAAGATTATTATATAAAGAATTATGATATCCCTGCAGATTGGGTAGAAGGTGTCTTTAATCCTAAACTTGTTGAGCAGGACAGTATTTATGCAGCTTCGTTAGATTTGGGCATTGCAGATTTGACAGATTATGTGTCGGGAAGTAAAATAGTATTATTAGATGCTTGCTTTAACGGATCTTTTCACTTAGATGATTATATTGCTGCCCACCATATCTTTAATCCCGGAGGTACAATTGTGGTTAAAGCTAATAGTGTTAATACTTTACAAGATACTTGGACTAATGAACTTTTAGGTTTATTAAATTGTGGTGTTTGTGCTGGAAATTGGACAAAGGGTCAAATGACTTTAGAGTCTCATTTGATTGGCGACCCAACTTTTAGTTTTAAGGCAGAAAGTTTTGCAAGCCTAAATTATGATATTAGCAAAGAGAAGAGTAATGCTAAATTTTGGAGGTCGCTTTTAAATAATAATCTTCCCGATATATCTTGTTTGGCAATAAAGAATCTTTGCCATTTAAATGCAATAACTAGCGCAGAATTGGTTGATATACAAAAGAATAGCTGTAGTGCCATTGTTAGATTAGAGGCTTTTATGAGGCTTAAAGATAGGGCAGACGAGTATTTGCTTGAGGCTCTTAAGTTAGCATTAGATGATTCTTACGAGCTAACAGTAAGATTAGGGGCTCTTACAGCTTCTAAGAATGGTAGTAGTGAGCTTATTCCATATGCTGTAAAAATGTATTTTAATCCAAGAACCTCTGCAAGGGTAGATTTTCAATTAAAATATCTTATGGATGCCTTAGATACTCAGAAACTTGTAGAAGAGTTAAAGGCTTATAGAGAAAATTCTAAAAAAGAGCAAGTTAGAGAATTTTTTATATGGCCTACTGAGGAGAACTATGCGAAAATGATTAAAAATTTAGAGAGGGTAGATAAAACTAATGCTAAAGAATTTGCGGCTTTAAGAGATAAGAATACTCCTGTAAAAGAGAAGAATTTTACTATTTCTGGGCAGAGGAATGCTTGTAATAATTTTGTTTTAGAAGATTTATTTTTCTTGCTTAATGATAGCACTTTGGCAGATGAACAGATGAGAGCATCTATTGCAGAGGCTTTGGGATGGTATAAGTATTCGTGTAAAAAGGCTCAGATTATTGAACAATGTAAGGCTTTGGTTGAGAAGGAAAAAACTCAAACAGTTAAGAATGAGCTTATAAAAACTATAAATAGACTTAAATAAAAAAATATTAACCATAAAAATTAACATTATGCAAAAAATTATTTTAGCCATTATTGGGCTAATGTTACTTCCCTTTTTTGTAAATGCGCAACAAAGGAGTAGCTCTTCTAATCCGGCAAGGATAGAGGGAAGAGTTCTAGAAGCTTCACAGGGGAATTCCCCTATTGGTTTTGCTACCGTAGAGATGTTGCCGCAAGGCGTTTTTAGTACAACATCAGAAAACGGTGAATTTGATTTTGAAAGGGTTGATCCTGGTAAGATTACTCTTAAGATTCAATTTATTGGAATGGAGACAATAGATACAACATTTAATGTTGTAGCCGGAAAAGTATATAATCTTTCATTTAAAATGAAGGAGTCTAATTTTAGATTAAATGAACTTACAGTTACAGCTACTCAAAGTAAGGCAGGAAGTTCTACTGCATCTAATATTTCTAGGCAAGCTATGGATCACTTACAAGCTAGTTCTCTAAAAGATGTTATGCAATTGCTGCCAGGAGTTTCTGTATCTAATCCTAATATGTCTGGAGCTAATGTTATTACACTTAGAACTCTTGGAGGTACTTCTGGTAACTATAATATGAATAGTTTAGGAACAGCTATTATTGTTGATGGTTCTCCACTTTCTAATAATGCTAATTTACAAACCCTATCTTCTACTGTAAGTGGAGGAGAGTCTTCAGCTTCTACAGGAGTAGACCTAAGAGGGGTTTCTACAGATAATATAGAATCGATAGAGGTTATTAGAGGTATTCCTTCTGCCGAGTATGGCGATTTAACTTCTGGTGCTGTTATCATTAAATCTAAAGCAGGAAGAGAGCCTCTAAGTGTAAAATTTAAGACTAATCCTTATACTTATCAAGCATCTGCTTCAAAAGGATTTGAAATTAGTAAAAAGGCTGGTTCTATGCATATAAGTGCAGATTATATGTATAATACATCTAGGCAGACAGAGGCTTATGCATATTATCAACGTTTAGGAGTAAAGGCCCTTTGGAGTAAAACCTTTGCAGGGAATTTTAACACAAATACATCTTTAGATTTACTGTATGGCTTAGATAAAAGAGATAGAAACCCAGATGATAAAAGAACCCAGAGAGCCTCTGGAGCAAAAGAGTTAGGCCTTAGATTTAATAGTACAGGAACTCTAAATACCCCAAATGCTGGATGGTTAAAAAATATTAAATATAGCCTACAGTTTAGTTATTCAAACAAAAAATCTTTTGAAGAAGAGTTATTAGGGAATGCGTTTGCTGCCTATACAACAGCTATGACAGATGGAACTATTATTAGTAATAAAGCTAATCAAAAAGTATATGACAATACAGGTAAAGAGATTACTAATATTCCAGTTTCGGAGCTTGGCTCTTGGGCAACTTACCTACCAAATGAGTATTTTTCTAGGTATGATGTTTTTGGTAAGGAAATTAATTTTTATGGAAAAGTTGTAGCTAATTTTAATAAAGCTTGGACAAGAAACAATAATAGAATATTAGCAGGATTAGATTTTAAAACAGATGGAAATAAAGGAGATGGTATAGTATATGATTTGGCAAATCCACCAATGAGGACATCTGGTAACTCTGGTTGGAGACCTAGAGCATTTAAAGATGTTCCATTTATTAATCAACTAGGTGTATTCTTAGAAGATTATTATACTCACTCTTTTGGGAAGAGAGATTTAAATATTACTGCAGGACTTAGATTCGATTATGTTAATGGCAAAAGTGCTTTTTCTCCAAGGATTAATGCCTCTTTTGATATTATTCCTAAAACTTTAATTATTAGAGGAGGTTATGGTATTAATGCAAAAGCTCCAACAGCTTTATATTTATATCCACAAAAAGCATATTTCGATTATATCAATTTTAATAATTTAGGCTCTCAAGATGTTCCAAAGGACGAGCAATTACTTGTTGGAACTACAAGAGTTTTTGATGTAGAGAATAAAGATCTTAAGATTGCTAAAAATATTAAATCTGAGATAGGTTTAGACCTTAAGTTTAATAAAAATAAAATGAGATTCTCTTTAACAGCTTATAGTGAGACATTAAAAGATGGTTACGATTTAGGTAGAGATTTATCGTGCTTCCAATTAATTCCATATACACAATATAAGATAGCAGAGAAAACACCAGGCGGTATTCCTAAATTAATTGCAGATAGAACTTATAACATATTTGCATCGTATTATAAACCATTGAATTCTGTTTCTACATTAAACAAGGGTTTAGAGTATGAGTTAGATTTGGGAAGATTTAAAGCTATTAGAACATCTTTCTATATTAACGGAGCATGGCTTAAGACAGAGAGTAAATCTGATAATTATTCATATAGTACTAATAAGAATCTAAATAATTTAGAGGCAAATATTGGAGTATATGAAAAAGGACTTACAACATCTTGCAGAGAAAAGATTAATACAACCTTTAGAATTACTCACAATATACCAAAGATTGGTTTTGTTTTAACTCTTACAGCACAAGTAGACTGGAAAAATAAAATTTGGACAGAGTATGGTAATGATACAATGTTTGAGAAATATATTTCTTATAAAGATGGAAAAGTATATGACTTTGATCCAAGTAAAAAAGATGATCCAGAGTTCTCATACTTATTCTCTGCTTTAAACGATAATAGATTTATTGCAGAAACATATACACCAACAGTAATATTTAATTTCCAATTATCTAAAGAGATAGGTAATTTCTTAACTGCCTCTTTTTATGTAAACAACATATTTAATAGCAGGCCTCTATACGAAAGCAAAAGAACCCCAGGATCATTTTCCGAACTTGGGATTCCAACTTTTTTTTGCTTTGATGTAAAAATTAATCTTAAATAATCTTTAATGCTAATAGAAATGAAAAAAATTATAAAATATACGTTTGTATTAATGTTTGCGGGTTTAATTTTATCCTGCTCTCAGTTTAAAGATGTGAATGGAATATCAAAAGTTGAAAATATAAGTGCAAAAATAAATGTAAAATTGAACATTGCAGAAGGTATTCCTCATCCAGAATCTTATACATATAAGTTAAATAACTACTCAGAAAAATATGAGTTAATTAGAACTGGGGACGCATCTGGCAATTTAGATGTGAGTGATGTTATTCCTGGTATTTATACTATTACAGTATCGTCTGAGGTTTCTAAAGATGGTTTTACTTATAATTTTAATGGTAGTTTACCCAATACTGTAATTATAGAGAATGGCAAAAAGCTAGATATTGAGGTTGGTGCATCTAGGGCAGGAAATATAATTTTAAAAGAAATTTATTATTGTGGCTCTAAAACAGCTAAGGGAGGGTCTTATTTTAGAGATCAATTTTATGAGATTTATAATAATAGCAATATTGTTCAGTATTTAGATAAACTTTGTATTGGAAATTTAAATCCATTAACAGCAACAGCTAATTTGCCTGTTTGGCCAGGAGAGGATCCAGACAAATTCATCTATTTTACTACAATTTGGCAAATACCTGGTAATGGAACTACCTATCCTCTACAACCAGGTGAGGGAGCAATAATAGCGCAGATGGCAGATAATCATCAAAGAGAAGAGCTAAATCCTGCCTGTCCTGTAAATCTGATTAGCGCAGAATTTGAGACTTATGTTAAGTCTACTTCAATTATTAAAGATAACCCAGCAGTAAATATGGGTATTGCTTTTTGGGAACGCCCTCTACCGCAATGGTTGGTTACAGTTTTTGGAGGAGCTTATGCTATTTTTTATCCCGACAAAGAAATTGACCCTAACGATTATGTATCTCCAGTTGGTAGAACCGATAAGAACTATAAAGTTAGTGTAGACTTAGTAGTTGATGCAGTTGAATTAGTTAATGATGAAACTAAGATGAAGTTAAAGAGGGTGCCTGCAGTATTAGATGCAGGGGCAACTACAGTTGGTGCAACTTATTGTGGAAAGAGTGTAACAAGAAAAATTAAGACAACTCTAGCAGATGGTAGAATTATTTATATGGATACCAACAATAGCACAGAGGATTTTGAAATGACCGAGAAACCTATTATTCGCCGTAATGGAGTTAAGATTCCATCTTGGAATACTTGGGCAAATTAATTATTAAGCTATAAAAAATACAGAAATGAAAAATTATAAAAATATAATAATAGCGCTAGTAGCTCTGTTGATACCAGTTTGGGGCGGGGCTCAAATAAGCTCATTTTTTGCAGTAGCGAGTGGGGCTTCTAAGATGGAATTAACAAAGGCTAAATCGTTATGGTTTAATTCTAATAACGCCGCAGGATTATTTGTAACACCATTAAATAATTTTAACGAAGTTTCTCTAAATTACAGTTTAAATAGTGGAAACTTTAAAATGCAGCAACAAGGTGATAAAGAGAGTAATATATCTTTTAACACCAATGGGGCATATAGAATGGGCGATTATAGTCTTTGGGGTAACTTTTCTTTTAATAACCAAACAATTAATGATAGTAGGTTTAATACAACTATGTGTAGTCCACTTAGAGATATGCCATATATAGTTGCAGACCCTGTTTTAAGCAAATGGAAACAACAATCATACGAACTTAATTTTAAAGGTGCCAGTCCAATTTATTGGGATTTAATTAGTTTTGGACTTAGTGCAGATTATTTTGCAAATACAGGAGCTAAGCAGAACGATCCAAGATCTACAAATTACAATTATAATATAAGTGTAAAACCAGGTCTTATGTTTAGTATAGCAAAGAAACATAATATTGGATTAAACTTTATATATAACAATGGTTTTGAAAGGACAGTTCCTACAAATAGTAATAATCAAGAAGATCAGCAAGTTTTTATTATGAAAGGTCTAGGAAATTATACTCCAGGTGTAGTGGGAGGTAAAGGTGGAATTAGTACATTTTTTTACAAAGCTAATTTAGTAGGAGGTGCTATACAGTATGGTATAAATGGTAAGTTTAGTTTATTGGCAGAGGGTAGATATCATTATAAAGTAGAAGATGCTTATCAAACAACCAGTAAACCAGAGCGTATGGGTACTGTTGTGCAGAAATATATTAATGCAAAACTTCAATTAATGCTAGATGGCACTTATACAAATAAGTTAAGTATTGCTTATTCAGATAAAAGCTCAGATGGAATAGAGTATGTACAGGTTATAGATAAATCGGCAGATGTTCAAAATTGGGTAACATTAGCTAAATATATTAGAAGCAATTATAGGCTAAAACAAGCAAATCTACAGTATGATATTTTTAAATCTAGAGATAAAGGTTATTCATGGAGGGCAGGTATTGTTGGAGATTACTCAGACAGATTAGATCAATATTACCTACCTAGTTCTACTCTTAAGGCAAAAAACATTTTTTATGGGGCTTTTGCAAAGAAAGATTTTTCTCTATGTTTAAAAAGTAATTTGTTAGTTGGTTTAAACTTAGGTTATAATTCAAACATTAGTGGCGAATATGTTTATAATGGAGCAGATCCTAAATCTATAATTGTGCAAGAATTATTTATAAAAGATGCTGCATTTTTAACTTCTAGTTTTCTTAAAGCAGGGGCAGAGCTTAATTTTTCTACTTTAGTATATAAGAAAATGGCTTTGTTCGTAAAAGCAGAGACTACTTATTTAAAACCATCTAAAGGAGATTTTAATAGAAAACTTTTTGCAAATCTTGTAGTAGGCTTAACTTTCTAAAAAAATGAATAAAAAAATATTATTACTTATTGCTATCCTATCGCCATTATGGGCGATAGGGCAGCAAAATATTATTCCACCAAGCAAACAGGTTACTAGCTCGTTTGCAATAATAGTAGATAGTGCTACTTATAGCAATTGTAAGCAAAGCATTAAGATATATAAAGATATGTTAGAGGAAGAAGGACTTGCTACGTATATAATTTCTGCTGTTTGGCAAAGTCCAGAGCATGTTAAATATTTTCTTCAGAAATATTATAATGAGCAAAATTTAGAGGGGGCAGTGTTTATTGGAGATATTCCTATTGCAATGATAAGGAAAGCTCAACACATGACCTCTGCCTTTAAAATGGATGAGGAGAGATTCCCTAAAGATCAGTCGTCTGTGCCTTCGGATAGGTTCTATGATGATTTTAATTTGAAATTTAAATTTATCGGGAAGGATAGTCTAAAAAAGAATTTCTTTTATTATAATTTGAGGGGTGATTCGGAGCAGAAAATTAATTGTAGTATTTATACAGGTAGGATTAAGCCCACAAAAGGAGGAAAAGAGGGCTATGAGCAGATAAATAATTATATTGCTAAGTTGTCTGAAGCTCGTTCTAAGAAAAATCCTTTGGATATGATATGTTCTTATACTGGAGAGGGCTCATTTTCAAATAGTTTGGCTGCATGGAAGGATGAACAGGTAACTTTAAAAGAGCAGATACCAACTGCGTTTGTAGATGGAAATAATGCTAGGTTTTATATGTTTTATATGTATCCTTACATGAAGGAAAGCATTATAAATGAGCTTAAAAGAGAGGAGCTAGATTTTATGGTTTTTCATGAACATGGTATGCCTTATAGACAATATTTAACTGGTATTCCTGTTTCTTATTCGGATGATGATTTTTTTAATGAGGCAAGAGTAAGTGCTCGTGAGAGAATAAGGACTGTTAAATCTCGCAAACCAAATGAGGATATTTCTGCGTATATGAAAAAAATGTCTAAGGACTATGGGCTAGATTCTTTGTGGTTTAAAGATGTTTTTTCTAAAGAAATGATAGCAAAAGATTCTATTTGGGATCTTAAAAGAGGTATTATTTTAGAAGATGTGAGAGAAATAAATCCTTGCCCTAAAGTGGTGGTTTTTGATGCCTGCTATAATGGAGATTTTAGAGAAGAGAGCTGTATTGCAAGTGAGTATATTTTCTCAAAGGGTAAAAGTTTGGTTTCTTTTGCAAATTCTGTAAATGTGTTGCAAGACAAATCTTCTTCTGATTTGTTTGGAATGTTGTGGTGTGGTGCTAGAGTTGGTGAGTGGGCTAAAAATGTGAATATTTTAGAGTCGCATATTTTAGGTGATCCTAGCTTTAGGTTTTCTAAACCAGATAAGTTGCCAAATATTAGATATAATTCAAAAGATAGTACTTACTGGTTGGCAGTTTTAGAGCATAATCTACCTTACGATCTTAAAGGATTAGCTCTACATAAATTATTTAATTTAAAATATTCTAAGCTTCCCGATATATTATTGAGCACATATAAAACATCTAAGTCTTATATGCTAAGGTTACAATGTATGCACTTAATGGCTTATTACAGTGGGGATTATTATCCTACTCTACTAAAGTTAGCCTCTAAAGATCCTTATGAGTTTATAAGAAGAAAGGCAGCTTATTATATGGGAAAGGTTGGAACTAACGATTTTATTCCATATTTGGTTGATATGTATATAGATAATTACTATGCAGAGAGGGTTGTATTTAATGTTATAAGCTCTTCTTCTCATGTAAATAGTACTTTATTAAAAGCTGCTTTTAGAGCTAGGGTAGAAGAACTAGCTTATATTTATGATGCAGAAAATTTTATTAAAAACTTTGAACAGCAAGTTGATAGCAAGGCTGGATTAAGAGACGGTGCTTTAGAGGATATGTTAAATACTAAGGCT
>CAXYUL010000049.1:0-10085 GCA_964292095.1 uncultured Bacteroidales bacterium
GTGGTTCTTGGTAGTGCTATTTATGCTTATTAGAGTTGTAAAATAAAATTAAAATAATAACGGCTATTCTAGGGCCGTTATTATTTTTGCTACTAGTGGATGCCTTACTATATCCTCTTTATTAAATTCTACGCAAGCTATACCTCTAACTCCTTTTAAAAGTGCAACGCCTTTGGCTAAGCCAGAATCTTTTACATTTGGTAAGTCTACTTGTGTTGTATCTCCAGTTACTATAAATTTTGCATTATTACCCATTCTTGTTAAAAACATTTTAAGTTGCCCCAAACTTGTATTTTGGGCTTCATCTAATATTACAAATGCGCTTTCTAAGGTTCTTCCACGCATATATGCTAAAGGTGCAATTTGTATAGTTCCATCTTCTATAAGAGTTTTTAGCTTTTGTGCAGGAATCATATCCATAAGGGCATCATATAAGGGTTGTAAATATGGATCTAGTTTCTCTTTTAAATCACCAGGCAAAAAGCCTAATCTTTCTCCGGCTTCAACGGCAGGCCTTGTTAAAATAAGTTTCTTAACTTCTCTATTTTTTAGGGCTCTAACAGCCAAAGCAATTGCTGTATAAGTTTTTCCAGTACCAGCTGGCCCCAAAGCAAAAATTAGATCGTGTTTATAATACTCATTTACAAGTTTTTTTTGATTTTTTGTTCTAGCTTTTATTATTTTACCATCGTTCCCAAAAACAATTATATCACTTTGTGAACTATAGCTAACATCTATATTATCCTTGTTTTCATTTAAACATATTACTTGCTCTGAATTATTAAACAGGCTATCAACATCGTCTAAATTTAAATTTCTCTTTTTGTGACGTTTAGTTATTAGAGCATTAATAGCACATTCAAAAGATTCTATATCCTTTTTTAACCCTATTAAACTTATATTATTTCCTCTTGTTGCAATTTTTAGCTTTGGATAGTAGGTATGTAATCTATTTAATATCAGATTATTTACCCCTAAAATTTCTACGGGATCTATCTCTTCTAGCGTAATAATTTTATCTGCCATTTTCCTTTATATGTTTATAATAAGTCTTTGTTAATTTGTTTATTTCTATAGTGTCTTTCACCTTTATTTTCCCACTTAAAATTTCATTAACAGCAACAACTGTATAACTATTCTCAACTTGTTTTGGTTTAAAGCACCATAAATACTCTAAATTTGGTTCTAATATCTTAATTTTATTTGTGAGCCTCTCTTTTGTAATTTTAAGTTCAACTAGTAATTCTAATTGAGTAAACTCATCAGACTGATTAGAAACAAAATTTCCTAAAGAATAAATTACAAAATTACTTATTTCGCCTTGTTTATTGTAATTTATCTCACTATTCTGTACTACATGGGGATGGCTTCCAATTATAATTTTTACTCCCTCTCTAAAAAGCATCTTAGCCCATTCTTTTTGAGTTTTGCTGGCTTTTAGTTGGTATTCGTTTCCCCAATGGGGAACGGCAATAATTAGGTCTACCTCTGCAACTTTTGCTTTATAAATTAAGCTTTTAATATGGCTAGAATCCATAAGGTTAACTTTAAATGGTGATGGAACCTTTATTCCATTTGTTCCATAAGTAAAATTTATGAAAGCTATCTTAAATCCCTTTGTTGTAATTATTAGGGGGTTTTCATAAGAGCTATCATATTCATTTAAATAGCTCCCTGTATATTTATAATTATTAGCTTTATAAAAGTTTAAAGTACTTAAAATTCCTTTTACCCCTTGGTCTGCAATATGATTATTTGCTGTAAAAAAAACGTCTAATCCGTTTTTGTAAGCCTCTACTGCAACTGCTTTTGGTGCATTAAAACATGGATAGCCACTGAATGGAGGTTCACCTAATGGACATTCCATATTTACGCAAGCTAGATCTGCTTGGCTTAGTCTTGTCTTAAGATGCTTAAATGTGTTAGAATAATCGTAGGATTCTATAAATTTGGGATCTCTTCCCTTAAGATGTGCAGAATTTATTTGAGGCATATGCTGCATTAAATCGCCAATAAAAGCTAGTGAAATAGTATCTATCTGAGCAATAGGACCTTTAATTAGTAGTGGATTTTTTGCAGGAGAAATGTCTATAGAGTAAGGTTTTAATGGTAGAAGTATTATATTTTGCTTAGCCTTAAAATTGTTTTGTGCCAACCCTCCTATAGGTGAAGCAAGGCCAAGGATTAATGTAAAAAAAAATATAATAAAAAGCTGTTTTCTATAACTCATATACTATTTTTCTTCTATTATTCTGAGAGTTGGAACTTCTATCCTTATTGCTAACCATTGTTTAAGTTTGTTAAGGTCAGATTTAGAAATATTTCCTTTAAACTTTATTATGGCAATAACCTCTTCTAAAGAGTTATTGTTAATAATTTTTTCTCCTCTAGCAAGAGTAAAACTTTCTAAATTAGGATATTGGGCTAGTACTTCTTTAGCTAGTTGTTTGCTTGGAAAGTCTTTTCTTCTGTACTTGCCTAGCTCTTCTTCTAGCTTGCTAATTAGTTGCTCGCGCTTAATTACTTCTTGCTCGTTCTTTTCAAATATAGTTTGAACAATGTCTTTATTTGTAATATTGTCGGGAATAAAAGTACTATTTTGATTAATTATAAGTTGCTCTTTTTCTATTTGAAAACGTGATAAACTCTCATATAGCAGACTCTTATCTTTTTCGTCTAATGCTTCTCCTGCTATAGAAATACTTATGGTTGATGGTTTTCTAGCACTATGCTTTATTTTATAATCGTATATGTAGCAATTATTTAGATTTTTATTTTCGGCTACAAATTTTTTAGCTGATTGGTTAAATTTGTTCTCTTTAATAACGGTAATTGCAGAGTAAATACTGGGGATAATAAGAATTATTGTAAAAATGGTAATAATTCTATGTACCTTTTTTTGCCTTGTTATGTCCTCAAATTTAACAAGAGGAAAATTTAAATATCTTATAGTAATAAAAGTTGCTAAGGCAATAAAAACAGAGTTTATGAAATATAGGTATGAGGCACCAACAAAGTATATCATATTGCCGTTTGCTAGTCCGTAACCTGCAGTACACAGTGGAGGCATAAGGGCTGTGGCAATTGCAGCGCCAGCAATAACAGTTCCTTTATCTTTTTTGCATACCTCTATTATAACAGCAAAACCACCAAATAAAGCTATAAATACGTCGTAAATTGTTGGATTGGTTCTGGCTAGTAGTTCTGTTGGAGATTCTAATGCCAAAGGTGTAATTAAAAAAAATATTGTTGATGCTATTACACTTATTACTGTCATAATCATAAGATTCTTAAATGATTTTTTAAGTAAAATTGTGTCATTTATTCCTAGTGCCATTCCAATACCCATAATTGGGCCCATAAGCGGAGATATTAACATGGCCCCAATAACTACAGGAATAGAATTAACGTTTAATCCTACGCTAGCAATAACAATAGCAAAAATAAGAATCCATACGTTTGGTCCTTTGAATGCTATATTGGATTTAATATAATTTTGGGCAGATTCTATATTGATATGCTCGTTTATATTAGCTATATGCTTGATTTGTTGTATTAAAGATGACATAGGCTATTATTAGTACACGTCTTTTTGATTGTAAATATAATAGATTATTATTAAATTGGCAAAAGAACTTAAGAAATGAAACTTTTTTTTTGTATTTGCGCTATTATAACGTATATTTGTAACTTAACATGTAAATTTTAAGGTAAGTTTTAATTGTAGTTGAGTAAACTTAAACTTAGGGATCTAAATATAAACTAATTATGAAACAGATACAGATTTCTTTTGCAAAAAAAACATTAGTGCGTGTCTCTATTGTTTTATTACTTTTGTGTACTGTTGTGAGTTGTGATTGGGTGAGATCGTCTTTAGGTATGCCAACATCTACAGATATAAAAAATTTACAAGATAAAATAGAGCTAGAAAGAAGTATAAAGAAACAAGATTCTATAAATTTAGCTCATCAAGCTTTAAAGGAGCAATCAGTTGATACGCTTTCTAGTGTAAATAATTTAGACAGAAGGTTTTACTTAGTCTTGGGTAGCTTTAGAGATGATAGTTATGTGGATGAAATGACTATGACTTTATTAAAATTAGGTTATTCGGCAAAGGTAATTCAGCTAAAAAATGGCATGAAAATGGTGTCGGCGGGTGCATATGATTCAATAAGTGATGCTGTTAAAGATTTAAAGAAGGTTTCGGCAGAGGATTTATGCCCTTATGATGCTTGGATATATGATGTGAATCAGAATTTACATATTAAATAGAAATTAATTACTTACATTTAATAAAATAATAATACTATAATGAAGACAACAGTTTTTACCCAAAAACACATAGATTTGGGTGCAAAGATGGTTCCTTTTGCAGGTTACAACATGCCTGTTGAATATGTTGGAGTTAAAGATGAGCATCTTGCTGTAAGAGCAAATGTTGGTGTTTTTGATGTTTCCCACATGGGAGAAATTTGGGTTAAAGGTCCTAATGCCCTTAGATTTGTTCAATATGTAACATCTAATGATGTGGCTGCCTTAAGCCCAGGAAAAGTTCAATACTCTTGTTTCCCTAATGGAAAAGGTGGAATAGTAGATGATTTACTTGTTTATTGTATTGATGGTCAAACTTATCTTTTAGTTGTAAATGCAGCTAATATAGATAAAGATTGGAAACACCTTTGCGAGTGGGCTCCAAAATTTGATATTACACCAGGAAAAGAGTTATATAATGCTTCTGATGAGATATGCCAATTAGCAATACAAGGTCCTAATGCTCTTAAAATTATGCAAAGAATATGCGATACTAATGTAGAGGATATGGAGTATTATACATTTAAAAAATGTACAGTTGGTGGAATTAAAAATGCTATTTTTTCTACAACAGGTTATACTGGAGCTGGCGGATGCGAGGTTTATGTAGCTAACGAGGATGGTGATAAACTTTGGAAAGCTGTTTTTGAAGCAGGTGCTCCAGAGGGAATTCGTCCGATTGGCTTAGGAGCTAGAGATACTCTAAGATTAGAAATGGGCTTCTGCTTATATGGAAACGATATAGATGATACTACAACTCCACTAGAGGCTAACTTAGCTTGGATTACTAAATTTAACGATGTTAAAGGTGATTTCTTAGATAAAGATTATATGCTTAAACAAAAAGCAGATGGTTTAAAGAGAAGACTTTGTGGCTTTATTTTAGATGATAAGGGTGTTGCTCGTCATGGATATGATGTTTGTGATGTAGATGGAAATATTATTGGATATGTAACTTCTGGTACTATTGCTCCATCTGTTAATAAAGCAATTGGAATGGCTTATGTGGCAGCTCCTTTGTATAAAGTTGGAAGTGTAATTTATGTTAAAGTAAGAGAGAAATTACTTAAGGCAACTGTAGTTAAAACTCCTTTTTACGTTAAATAATATTAGTGATGAATAATATGCCAACCGATTTTAATAAAATCATGGATTGGGCAGCTAATGTATCCTTCGCAGTTACTGTATGTGATTGCGAGGGATTCATTCTTTATATGAATGCTCGTTCTAAAGAAACATTTAGCGGCCGTGGAGAGTTAATTGGAAAGAATTTAAAAGAATGTCATTCCCCTAAATCGTGGGATCTAATTCAGAAACTCTTAAAAGAAAGAGCAACAAATATGTATACAATAGATAAAAAAGGTGTTAAAAAGCTAATTTATCAAACACCTTGGTATAGGGATGTAGCTGCTAACTATAGAAATAACACAGATTGTGGTACAAATTCTGCTAAGGAACTTGGCGGATTAGTAGAAATTTCTATTGTTATTAATAACGATATGCCACACTACATAAGATAGAACTATATAATTAAAAAATTTATTTATGAATTTTGTTTTTGCACACAATAATATTAATGTAAGAGATTTACAAAAGAGTTTAACGTTTTATAAACAAGCACTTGGTTTAAGTGAGTGCAGGAGAATTGAGCCAGAAGATAAATCTTTTATTATTGTTTATTTAAGCGATGGAGTAAGTAATCATCTATTAGAACTAACTTGGTTAAGAGATTGGGATAGGCCATATAACCTGGGAGATAATGAGTTTCATCTGGCATTTAGGGTGCAAGACTATCAGCAGGCTTTTATGATGCATACAGAAATGTCTTGTGTGTGTTTCGAAAATCCAAAAATGGGAATATATTTTATAGAGGACCCAGATGGATATTGGTTAGAAATTTTACCAGCAAATAGATAATTAAATAAATTTATGAAGAAAACGATCTATAGTATCATTACGGTCTTTTTATTATTTTTTTCATTTGGAGCAAAAGCTCAAAATGCATTAGTGGATGTAGAAAACTCATTAAAGAATTATGTTAGTTTTATTACTAATGATTCTGTAGCAGGGAGAGCTGCAGGTAGCAAAGGAGAGAAAATAGTTGCGGCTTATATCTATGATGTACTAAAAAATAATGGACTTACTATGTTAAGTCCTAGGGAAGGCGATGATTTTAAGGCCTTGTTAAAAGATACTATAGTTTCGCAAAATATAATTGGTATAGTTGAGGGGTATGACCCAAAGCTAAAAAATGAGTATATAGTTATAGGGGCTCATTACGATCATCTGGGTTTTAACAAGATTAGCATAAATGGTAAAGTAGTAGTACAAATTTACTCTGGAGCTGATGATAATGCGTCGGGTGTAGCAGGAATATTAGAGCTAGCTAACTTTATAGAAGTAAATAAGTATATGTTTAAACGTTCTGTTATTTTTGCCTTTTTTGGTGCAGAGGAGCTTGGAATGTTGGGTAGTTGGTATTTTGTTAATAGGTCTTTTAAGGAGATAGATAATGTGGCTTTAATGGTTAACCTAGATATGGTGGGCAGAAGTGGAGGAGATAATTATATGCGCGTTTTTACAGTTGGGCAGAATTTAGAGCTAAACTCAATCATAGAGTCTTTGTCTAGCAGATCTGCAAGCCTAAATCCTGTAATAGCAAATACAGATTATTTTCCATCTGATCATATAAATTTTTACGAGAAAGGTATACCAGTTGCACTGTTTACTAGCGGTTTGCATAGAGAATATCATACTCATAAAGATATTGCAGATAGGTTAGATTATGGGCAAATGGCACAATTGCTTGAGTATGTTTATGCTTTAGCACAAAGAGTTGCAAATTTAGATAAAAATTTGGCTCCTGTGGTGCTTAAACAAGAGTTTATTGGGAGTGATGGAAAAGAAATTATTTATACTCAGCAAGATGTAGATAAAAAAGCCCTGTTTTTACATGGCGATGAAAGGCAGTTTTTAGATAAGTGGGTTTATCCATATTTAAAATATCCTCAGGGTGCCTTGGATAGTGGTATTAGTGGCCGAGTTACACTAGAATTTATAGTAAATAAAAATGGCGTTGTAGAAAATGTTACGGTTGTTAAGAGCGTTTCTGACGACTTAGACGACGAGGCTGTTAGAGTGGTGTCAGCTTCTCCAAAATGGAAGCCTGCAAAATATAAGGGAGAGGATGTTAGTGTGCGAATTTCTATACCTGTAGAGTTTAAATTATTACAAAGAAGCACTTCTCCTTCTTTTAAAGTTAAAAAATAGTTAATAGCCACTCTTATTGTTTTTATATTTGTATTAAATAAGTTACTTTTGCAGATTAATTATTTAATATAAATCTCTTAAAGAATGGAATACAATTTTCGACAAATAGAAAAGAAATGGCAAGATTTCTGGGCTAAGAATAACACATTTTCGGTACAAGTAGATAAAAATAGACCAAAATACTATGTTTTGGATATGTTCCCTTATCCTTCTGGCGCTGGTTTGCATGTTGGACATCCCCTGGGATATATAGCTAGTGATATTTATAGCCGATTTAAGAGACTAAAAGGGTTTAATGTTTTGCACCCAATGGGCTATGATGCTTTTGGGCTTCCTGCAGAACAATATGCTATTCAAACGGGTCAGCATCCTGCAATTACAACAGAAAAAAACATAAATAGATATAGAGAGCAATTAGATAGAATTGGCTTTTCTTACGATTGGACTAGAGAGGTAAGAACTTGTGAACCATCATACTATAAATGGACTCAGTGGGCATTTTTAAAAATGTTCGCTTCCTATTTTAGTAACGTTAGCAAAAAGGCAGAGCCTATAGAAGAACTAATAAAGATTTTTGAGAGTGAAGGAAATGCAGCTGTAGATGCTGCTTGCTCAGATGTTGTTAATTTTACAGAAGAGCAGTGGAGAGCTTTTTCTGATCTAGAGAAAAGTAATATTTTAATGGCCTATAGAATTGCTTATCAAGGTGAAACAGCAGTTAATTGGTGTTCAGCATTAGGAACTGTTTTAGCTAATGATGAGGTTAAGGAGGGTTTATCTGTTAGAGGTGGTTATCCAGTAGAGCAAAAGAAAATGAAGCAATGGCAGCTTAGAGTTTCTGCTTATGCAGAGAGATTGCTTTCTGATATGGATGATTTGCAGTGGAGCGATGCGCTTAAAGAAATGCAAAAAAATTGGATAGGTAAATCGCAGGGAGCCGAAATGGTATTTAAGGTGATTAACCAAAATCCAGCTTATTCTAATGATTGTATAGCTAAAGAGTATGATATGACAATTTTTACAACCCGTGCAGATACTGTATTTGGAGTTACTTTTATGGTATTGGCTCCAGAAAGTGAGTGGGTTGAAAAATTAACTACTAAAGATAAAAAGGAAGCTGTTGAGGAGTATT
Organism: uncultured Bacteroidales bacterium; assembly: GCA_964292095.1. GTDB lineage: Bacteria > Bacteroidota > Bacteroidia > Bacteroidales > UBA932 > Egerieousia. The sequence goes on from CAXYUL010000049.1 coordinate 8,714, forward strand.
TGAGGGAGGCTAAGAAAAAGACAGAGAGAGAGAGGATAGCAGAGACTAGAAAGGTTAGTGGAGTGTTCTCTGGTTCTTATGCCATTAATCCTTTTACAAATGAGAAAGTGCCTGTTTGGATTTCTGAGTATGTCCTAGCTGGCTATGGTACGGGTGCTATTATGGCTGTGCCTGCTCATGATAGCAGAGACTATAATTTTGCTAAACAGTTTAATTTACCTATCATTCCTTTAATTGAGGGTTGCGATATTAGCACCGAGAGTTTTGATGCAAAAGATGGAATAATGTGTAATAGCGGATTTTTGTCGGGAAGAACAGTAAAAGAGGCTATCCCTGCTGCTATAGAGGAGGTTGAGAGATTGGGAATAGGACGTAGAAAGGTGAATTATAGGTTGAGAGATGCTATTTTTTCTAGACAGAGATATTGGGGGGAGCCTTTCCCAATTTACTACAAAGATGGAATAGCTACTCCAGTGGATGAAAAGGATCTTCCACTGATGCTTCCTAGTATAGATAAGTTTTTACCAACGGAGAGCGGAGAGCCACCATTAGCAAGAGCAAAAGATTGGACTTATAATGGTTATCCATTAGAAACTAGTACAATGCCTGGCTTTGCTGGCAGTAGTGCTTATTATTTGAGATATATGGATCCTTCTAATGATAATGCCTTGGTTTCGGAACAGGCAGATAGCTATTGGAGAAATGTAGATTTGTATATTGGAGGAACTGAGCATGCAACTGGCCATTTAATTTACTCTAGGTTTTGGAATAAATTTTTATATGACTTTGGCTATGTGGTAGAGAAAGAGCCATTTGCTAAATTGGTGAATCAGGGAATGATTCAGGGTAGGTCTAATTTTGTGTATAGAATAAAGAATACAAATACCTTTGTTTCTTATGGTTTAAAAGATAATTATGATACTACAGAAATTCATGTTGATGTTAATATTGTTAATAACGACAGACTAGATATAGAGGCGTTTAGAGCTTGGATGCCAGATTATGCAAGTGCTGAGTTTATATTAGAGGGAGAAGATTATATTTGCGGTTATGCTGTTGAAAAAATGAGTAAATCTATGTTCAATGTTGTTAACCCTGATAGCATTTGTAATTCATACGGAGCTGATACTCTTAGACTTTACGAAATGTTCTTGGGGCCTTTAGAACAGTCTAAACCATGGGATACTAAGGGGAAAGATGGAGTGCATAGATTCTTAAAGAGATTTTGGAGATTGTTTTTTAATGAACAAGGAGAATTTTCTGTTTCTACAGAAAAAGCTAATTCTAACGAGCTAAAAGCCTTACATAAATTAATAAAAAAGATAGGAGATGATGTAGAGGATTTCTCTTTTAACACATCTGTGAGTGCATT
>CAXYUL010000050.1:0-9941 GCA_964292095.1 uncultured Bacteroidales bacterium
AGGCTAAAGGAGTTAATTTATTTTTATCTAAAGAGGTAGTAATTGCAGTTGCTTTTTCTGCAGATGCCAACACTCAAGTAGTTCATAATTTTAATATTCCCGACAATTGGGAGGGTGTAGATGCTGCCGAGGAAACCTTAAAGGTATGGGAAGAAGTTATTATGGCTTCTAAAACTATACTATGGAATGGCCCTGTAGGAGTATTTGAAATCCCAAAATTTGCAGTTGGTACTCAAAGGATAGCAATGTTACTAGCAAAAGCTACAGCCCAGAACGGAGCCTTTACTCTAGTAGGAGGCGGCGATTCTGTTGCTGCTGTTAATCAAATGGGATACGCAGACAAAGTTAGCTATGTATCTACAGGAGGAGGCGCAATGTTAGAATACCTAGAAGGTATAGAATTACCTGGAATTAAAGCTATTAGAGAATAAAACTTATATTTATAAAGCCTGCCCATTAACATTTAACTGTTTATGGCAGGCTTTTTATTATTTGCTTTTGCGCAAGTAAAACATATATCTTATCTAGATAAAACTATTTTGTTTCTTTAGGCTCTTTAGCTTTAATAGACGTATCTCTCCATGCTTTGCAAGCTGTTACTTGTTTTGTGTAGAAATCTTCTTTTCCATTATAATACTCTGTAATTTGCTCCTTTGTAATCTCTTTTATGCTTGCAAAAACTCTTTCTATAGATTGAACTTCAAATACAGATAAATTTGTAAAGTTTGAAAAATTATAAAATTTAACTATTTCTTCCATTTTACCATTAGAATATAGTTCGGCTATTTTTGCACAAGAAACTATTACTTTATCGTTTGGAGTAGCTAATAAGTTAATATAAGATACAGCTTTGCTTACTTCTTCTTTATTAAGTACTATTTTACCAGATAAATAAGATTTTAATTTATTCCCAAAAGCAGTTACTACTGCGCTATTTGTTTTATCGGTTCCTAAAATAGAATTAGCCTCTGTTTTATTATCTAATACATATTGCAATAAAACATCATTGGTTGAGATATTATAATAGACATGTTTCCATATTTCTGGAGAGAAAAGTTTGCCTTTATTAAAAATAGAAATATTTTCTGTTAAAAAACTATCAATATCTTTTTTCATATATGCTTCCCCTAAAGACTTTAAATAAGCAAGAGCATTGTCATAATTTTTATTTACATTAAAAGCCTCTTTTAGGGTTTTAGGAGAATTTTTAATATCTTTTGCATTCTCAACTCTTCTTATAAAAGTATTTAGTTCATTACTACCAAGAATTCTTCCAATCTCACTTCCGTCAAAATTTAGAATTAAAAAAGTAGGATACGCAACAACTCCGTATTTTTTCGCAATATCTTTACCCTCACCTTTTTCCATATCTATCTTTATATTAACAAAGTTTTTGTTAAAGTAATCTCCAGCCTCTTTGGTAGGGAATACATTGTTTGCCATATACTTACAAGGGCCGCACCAAGTGGTATAACAATCCATAAAAACTAATTTAGGGCCTTTTTTATTAGCTTTTGCTTTGTTTAAAGCCTCGGCAAAAGTACCGTGTTCCCATGCAACGCCGCCTGTTTGGGCAAAGCTAGGCAATGTAAAAAGCACACATAGTGCTAACATTAAAAATTTCTTCATTTTTCTTAAATTTATTATTAATAATATTGCTCATTGTTGAGCTATATACAACTAAACACAAGTGTTGTAATTTTCCCTAAACGCTAAATGTAATATTATGTAATTTATCTTTAATAAACATAGAGGATGACTAACAGCAAAAAGTTAGTCATCCTCTATGTTTATATAGCCATTACTCCTGTTCTATATGGCTAATTGTCTAATATGTTATTTTGTAGCTTTAGCTTCTTTAGATTTTATAAACATATCTCTCCAACCATTACAGCCCTCTGCTAATTTAGAGTGGAACTCTTCTTTTTCTTTATAGTATTTAGTAATTTGTTCTGCTGTAATTTCTTTTACTGCGCCAAAAGCTCTTTCTACCATTTGAATCTCGTATGCTCCATAGTCTACAAAATTACTAATGTTATATAGTTTAGCTATTTCTTCAATTTTACCATTAGAATAAAGTTCTGCAATATTTGCGCAAGTAGAAATTGCTTTATCACTGCCTTTTGCTAGTAATTTAACAGTGCTAGCAGACTCTTTTACCTCTTCTTTACTTAGTTTCTCTCTTCCCATTAGTTATGCCATCAATTTGTTTCCTTGTGCATGTATGATAGCCTCATCAACTTTATCTTTACCTATAATTTCATCAGCAATGTTTTTATTGTCCATAAGGTATGAAATTAACTCCGAACCACTAGATAAGTTTTTAGAAAAATATTTCCACATATCTGCAGAAAAAACCTTTTCTGCAGAAAAAGTTTTAATATTTTCTACTAAAAAGGCAGACATTTCTTTTTCCATATATGATTCTTCTAGTGCATTTAGGTAAGCAATAGCGTTATCAATAGATTTATCTGCATTAAACGTTTCTTTTAGAGCTTTAGGAGAATTTTTAATATCTTTAGCATTCTCAACTCTTTTAACAAAAGCATTAAGATCACCTCCACCAACTACTCTTCCAATTTCGCTACCGTCTGCATTTAAAATAAGGAAAGTAGGATAAGCAGCAACACCGTATTTTTTTGCTATTTCTATACCCTCACCTTTCTCCATATCTATCTTTATGTTCACAAAATTCTTGTTAAAATATTCTCCAGCCTCTTTAGTAGGGAAAACAGTGTTAGCCATGTGTTTACATGGGGCACACCAAGTTGTAAAACAATCTAGAAAAACAATTTTTGGTCCTTTTTTATTAGTTTTAGCTTTATTTAAAGCTTCTGCCAAAGTTCCATGTTCCCATGCAACGCCATCTTTTTGAGCAAAGCTAGGCAATGTAAAAAGCACACATAGTGCTAACATTAAAAATTTTTTCATTTCTTTTTAATTAGTTATTATTAAAACTCATAGCTTTTCTTAAGCTATACATATATAACAACTAGTGTTAGTTTAGCCCTAAGTTTTTTATTTAATTCCCAATGCGAGCTCTAAATCTTTTTTAATCCATATTTTGCAAGTACCATAATCTGCTGTTCCATCGGTATTTACCATAGCTACAATTTCTGCTTCTCCCGCAGGGGATATTTGAGTAAAAGAGTATTTTTTGTTTGTAAACTCCATTCCCATTCCATCTACATCAAAACTGTGCGTTACTTGTACTGCTTTAACACTATTACTAACCATCAAAAACTGCTACATAAATCATTTGCTAGCTATTTTTATACAAGCGAGAGCTACTAAATCTAAAATTTAGTAGCTCTCGCTTAGCTTGCAGTTTATCTGCTAATTCTGTTTAACCGATTTGTTACAGGCTAAAGACTAGCTCTAGCATCACACTGTCATAATTTCTCTCTCTTTTGTTGCAATAATTTCATCAATTTTTTTATTGCAAACATCTGTTTCTTTTTGAATTTGTGCTTCAGCGTCTTTGCAAGCATCCTCTGGTAAACCTTCTTTTTGGAATTTTTTGTGAGAATCCACTACATCTCTGCGGGCATTCCTTACGCTCAATTTTGCTGTTTCACCTGCATTTCTAGCTTGTTTGCATAAATCTTTACGCCTTTCTTCTGTTAAAGGTGGAACATTAATCTTTATTTGCTCACCATTATTTGCTGGAGTGAATCCCAAATTAGCATCCATAATAGCTTTTTCTATTGCTGGAATTAATTTTTTCTCCCATGGTTGAATAGCCATAGTTTTTGCGTCTGGAGTAGTAACAGAAGCAACCTGAGGAATTGGGGTTGGTGTTCCGTAGTAGTCTACCATTACAGAACTAAAAATTGCAGGGTTTGCCTTACCTGCTCTAAAGTTCTTAAGTTCTTCTTCTAAATGCACAATTGCCTTAGACATTTTTTCCTTAGCTTGTTGAATACAAGTTTTTGAAATTGTAATATCCATAATTATATTATTTAATTTTTAACTTCTAATTAGAAACAACGGTGCCTAATTGCTCACCATTTACCAATTTGCTAAGATTACCTTCTTTGTTCATGTCAAAAACAATTATAGGCATATTATTTTCTTTGCAAAGGGCAAAGGCCGTTTGGTCCATTATTCTTAGATTTTTTGCTAGCGCCTCATTAAAGCTTAAGTTCTTGTATTTAGTTGCACTAGAATCTTTTTCTGGATCTGCAGTGTAAACTCCATCTACTCTTGTCCCTTTTAATAGAGCATCTGCTTCAATTTCGCATGCTCTAAGCGCAGAAGCAGAATCGGTAGTAAAAAATGGGTTTCCTGTTCCACCTGCAATTATTGCTACTCCTCCTTTATTCATTAAATTTTCTGCCTTTTCTTTGGCATAGTACCTAGCCATTGGTTCCATAGGAGTAGAAGTGAAAACTTCTGCCTCTACACCCTCTGATTTTATAAACATAGATAAACCTATACTATTAATTACAGTAGCTAGCATTCCCATTTGATCTCCTTTAACTCGGCTAAAACCGCTGCCTACACCCTGTACTCCTCTAAATATATTTCCTCCACCTATTACTATTGCTATTTTTACCCCCTGTTTTGCTACGCTAGCTATTTCTTTGGCATATTGAGTAATCATGGGGACATCTAAACCAAGCCCCTTTTCTCCGCCTAAACTTTCTCCGCTAAGTTTTAAAAGAATTTTATTATATCTCATACTTTTATAGATTATTTACCTCTTTTGTTACTTGTTTTTAGACTTTTTTGTGAAAAAGCAACAAATTATGAACAAAAGTAGCCAAATATTATGATAATTGCAACTAAGAACTTATCTTTGTAACCCAAACATCGAATTTAACAAAAAAAAATAATTATCGATATGGCAAATATCTTTTCATCTTCTATCGGGAAGAAGCTTATTATGAGTATAAGCGGCTTGTTCCTTATCCTGTTTTTATTCGTTCACGCATTCGTAAACGGTTTATCATTAATTAGCGATGAGGCATTTCAGATGGGTTGCGAATTTATGAGTCTCCCATTCGTAACCGTAATGGTTCCGGTGCTAGCAGCAGGATTCATTATCCACATAATTTATGCATTAGTGCTAAATTTTTTAAACCTTAAAGCTCGCGGACCACAAAGATATGCTGTGGCGAATAAAGCACAAACAGACGATTGGGCTTCTAAAAATATGTTGGTTTTAGGCTTTATTGTCTTAGGTGTACTTGCTTTTCACTTAACTCATTTTTGGGCTAAAATGCAATTACCAGAGTTAATTGGAGGTCATGCCGAGAACGGACCAGAGTTACTTCACCAAACATTTAGTCAATTATGGGTGTTGATACTTTATATCTTATGGTTCTGCGCTCTTTGGTTACACATTAATCATGGTTTTTGGAGTGCATTCCAAACTTTAGGAATTAACAACAATATCTGGCTTAAACGTTGGAAAGTTATAGGAATAATAGTTTCTACTATACTTATTCTAGTGTTTATTGCCGTTGCTGTTAAAGCATATTTAGTAGCTTCTGGCTGTGCTTGTTGCGCATAAATAGAAGAGAAGCTTTAAAGAGTTTTTGCTCACATACAAATATTGGATGGCCAAAAAGATACTAAACTTTAGGCCATCCTTTTTATTTGGTTTTATTTAGCTATCATATTTTATAATAGAAATAGCAGGGTTGTGGTCGCTATAAGTCCATGATGGATAATAAAAAGAAACAGATTTTAGTCCTTTAGAGTTAAAGATATAGTCTATGCGCATTGTGTGCATAAAGCCTCTATAAGAATAAGCATAACCGTTTCCAGCCTGCTTAAATCCATCGTTTAGTCTATTAGAAAAAATTTGATATACATCTGATAATGGAATATCATTAAAATCTCCGCACACTAGGGCATCAGTTTTTGTTGTATCTATAATGTTGGCAAGTTGAGTTGCTTGTGCTATCCTCCTTTTCTTATTAAATAAAAATCTATTAGTAAGTGTTTTTGCTATATCAATTGTTGCACTATCTGTTAAAGAAGAATTTTTAAGTAGCAATATATAATCAGAACTTTGGCTGTAGCCAGTTGTCTGTAGGTGGGCATTAAAAATTCGTATGGTTTTATCATTTACACTTAGATCGCACCAAAGGAAGTTATTATTTGTTGCACTAAATTCTGTAAGTTTACCATTTAATATAGGATATTTGCTAAATACAGCTAAACTTTTATTACCAGTTTCTCCTTTTGGAATATATCTGTATGGGAGAAAAGCAAATTCTTTGAATACATCATCTAAAGTAATACCATTTGGAACGGAAAATTCTTGCATGGCAAGTATATCTATTTTTTCCTGTTCTAAACCGGATGCAATTTGGTATAGAGATTCGTTATTATCCAATTGGCTAAAAGCATGTACATTGTAACTTGCAATTTTTAAACAATTATTATTGTCGTCTACATTACTTCTGTCTTTTGTAAAATTGAGTATGCAAGAAATATAGTTATAACTAAATGCTATAGCAATAATAGGAATTAAACACCATATTTTAAGCTTAACTAGCCAAAATATTAAGGCAATAAAATTTAAGAATAAAATTGGAACTATTAGTACAGCTAAGGTTTCTATAAAAACAGAGTCATTAATTTTTAAAAAACGGTAATTAACCACTATTATTGTTATAGCAGCCAGCAAAGCTGTTAGAAGTACCAAAACTTTATCTATTAAATAATAAATTGCCTTATATCCCACGTTATAATCCTGTATATTGTTTGTAAATTGTGTAAAGATATTCATTTTGGATATTATCCCATGCAATATCAAATACCGTTTCTGGGGCTGGATTACTTAAATCTAAGGCTCCTCCTTGTAGCCATAGGTTAAAAGATGGATAGCAAGTGCTAATATTAGTTCCCTCTTTTGGGTATGTAAACCAATTTCCACCAACAAATTCTTTTATATCATCTTGCCAATAAGTTTTTCCGCCGTCTGTAACAATAATTCCATAAGGTCTATTATTTGCATCTAAGGCATTATACTTGTCATTTATAGAAAAGAATGTGTTTTTGCCATCATCTACTTTTATGTACCAAACTGCATATATTGGCCCATTTGATCTTCTATCTTCTGGTACAGTAAAAGAATTCTTAAGAGAGAATTTCTCAAAACGCTGAGTTTTATTATCTGTATTTACAAAACCGCTAAGTCCGGCAAAAAGATCTTTTCTGCAGTCGTTAGTTATAATTTTGTCATATAATTCTCCTGTATTATCAAAAAGTTTGTAGCCCAAAGCTATTTGTTTTGTGCTGCCAAGTGCAATAGCATGAATTCCAATCTTATGAACCCCATTAGAATTATATTGTGTTTTTACGTGTATAATTAGGTCGTTATAATCATAATCACCTTCTTTAGAGTCTTCAAAAGCAATAGTAACCCAATTTTGGTTTACTCCTGCTTTTGGGTCTGTACCATCTACATAGCTAATATTTAACGCGTTGGCTTTTGTTTGGATAGCAGATTTGGGGACAATAATAGTCATTGGCGATGTAGCTATGGCCAAAGTATCAGATTCATATACAACATAGGTTGTTTTGCCTGCGATAATCGGAACGTTATAGCTTGTGGTTGTGAGCATATCTTTTTGAGCCTGACTAGCTGGGATAATTTGAGGATCGTTTAAATACGATTTTACGCAATTACTAAATAGAAATAATGCGCAAACAGTAAAAAATGATTTTTTAAGTTTTTTCATGTCCGATGAGTTATTTTGAAACGCTAAATGCGTTAGTGTTCGGGGGTGTTGGATTTCTAGAATAAATCTATTTGACAAAATTAGTAACTTTTTGCCAATAATGGATTTTTTTTTAATTTTTTTTTTAACTTTGCGATGCAATTTATGAATTTTTAGTTCTCTTATTTAATTAAGTGACATTTCTAACATCTAACGCAGTTATGAAACGTATTTTAATTACCGGAGGTGCCGGTTTTATTGGTTCGCACCTATGTAGCCGTTTAATCGAAGATGGAAATCACGTTATTTGTTTAGATAACTTTTTTACGGGGAGCAAAAAGAATATATCTCATCTATTAAATAAATATAATTTTGAGTTGTTGGAGCACGATATAATAAATCCAATAGATATTAAAAAAATAGATGAAATTTATAATTTAGCATGTCCTGCATCTCCAATACATTATCAGTTTAATGCAATACAAACTATAAGAACATCTTTTTGTGGGACAATGAATATGTTAGATTTGGCAACTAAAACCAATGCAAAAATATTACAAGCATCTACAAGCGAGGTTTATGGCGATCCAATAGTTCATCCACAAACAGAAGCTTATTGGGGTAATGTTAACCCAATTGGAGTTCGCTCTTGTTATGACGAGGGGAAAAGAGCGGCAGAAACAATTTGCATGGACTATAAAAGGCAAAACAGTACCAGAGTTAAGATTATAAGAATATTTAATACTTATGGCCCAAATATGCAACTAGATGACGGAAGAGTAATAAGTAATTTTATTGTTCAAGCATTAAAAGGACAAGATATTACAATTTATGGCTCTGGTATGCAAACTAGGTCTTTTCAGTATGTAGATGATTTAATAGAGGGAATGATTAGGGTAATGAATACTAATGATGATTTTACAGGTCCTGTAAATTTGGGAAATCCAGAGGAATATACTATTTTAGAATTAGCCAAAAAAATTATAGAAATTACAAATACAAAAGCTAAATTAGTATATAACCCCTTGCCATTAGATGACCCAAAACAGAGACAACCAAACATCAGTTTAGCAAACAATATGCTTAATGGATGGTATCCACAAATTAATTTGGAGCTGGGTCTAGAGAAAACACTAAATTATTTTCTAACACAATTAACACAATAGTAAAGTGACTAATACAAATGTAAATAATTGCCTAAATAATAATAGCTCTACTTATGATTTCATTTATTTGGCAGATGAAGCGCTATGCGTTTTAGATTCTAAAGGTATTATTGTAGCTATAAACCAACAGGTATGTAACTTGTTTAATAAACAAGAATCAGATTGCCTTGGGAAAAGCTATACTTCATTACTAGATACTATAAATAAAATACGTTTGGCAAAATCTATAAAAGGGAATGCAAACAAACCATTAGTAATTAGCTTAGAAGACAAGCTTTATCAGATAGAATGTATTTCTACTGTTAAAGAGCTAAATGGCGAGCGTTATCACATTTATAGACTAAAAGATTTAAGTGCCTTAGAACAAGAGAGAATGAACGAACTATCAAGAGTTTGTGAGTTTACAATAGATAATGATTACTTAGAAATATTCTTAGTAGAAATTAAGAATGCTACATACAAGCAGGTTAGCTATAATAAAGGAATTCGTCAAGAGTTATTTAGATCGGAAGACTACTTATCAAAGATTAATTTTATAAAATCAAAAGTTAAAATAAGTAATGATAGCAATATAGACGTATTTTCTTTAGATAATATTATCCATAATCTAAATATCGACCCACTTTATACCATTCATTTTTCTTATACAGATAGTGCCGGAGAAAGTCGTTTTGGTATAGTTGGTATTAGGTACTACGATAACGAGCATAATTTTCTACTCTTTTGCGTAAAAGATAACACTAAGCAAGAACGCAATAGGGAGTTTATGAGAATGGCCTTAGAAAGTGCTCAAAAAGCAAACAATTCAAAAAGCGATTTCCTATCAAGAATGAGTCACGATATTCGTACTCCAATGAATACAATCGTTGGTATGTGTAATATTGCCTCTTTATACCTAAATGATCCCAAAAGAATACAGGAATGTTTATCTAATATAGAAATTTCTTCTAGGTTTCTTCTATCTTTAATTAACGACATATTAGATATGTCTAAAATTGAGAGTGGAAAGATTGATATGAGAAATGAGGTGTTTAGTATAAATGATTTACTTAGGCAATTAGCTAGTATTTGTAGGCATAGTGCAAACGAAAGAAAT
>CAXYUL010000051.1:0-9829 GCA_964292095.1 uncultured Bacteroidales bacterium
AATATATACTACTAATGATTTAATTTGTATTTATTTTAAAAAATATATTTTATCAAGGCCATTCTATTTATATCATAGGCCTGGTTTTGCTGTTCTTAAAAGGGGGCCCCCTGTTTATTAGATTTTCTTAAAAAAGATTTTTAGTAGTGCTTGCAGTACCGCTTAAGTGGCGGAGCTATGGCCTTACTAAATACATATGTATTGTCTAATATTAAAAAATTTAAAATAGTGAAACAAAAAATATTATTAATGCTCGTAACATTTGTTATGAGTACTGCTTGGGCTAGTGCCCAAAATAAAAATACTGATGCCCATGTTATTGGTCATGTAATTGATAAAGAAACAAAAGAGCATATTCCATATGCATCTGTGTCTATAAAAGGTAGTAATATAGCTACTTTTACAGATGTGAGTGGTCATTATATACTTAAAAATTTACCGCTTGGAAATCATACTTTGCTTGTTTCTATCTTGGGATATAAATCGCAAGAGCAAGCTGTAAAAGTTGAGAAAGATAAAACTATAGAAATTAAGTTTGAATTATTACCTCAATTATTGTCTGTTGATGAACTTGTTGTTACTGGTTCTAGGAGCGAGAGTAAGCGAAGGGAGTCTTCTACTGTGGTGAGCGTTGCTTCGTCTCGTTTATTTGAAACAACAGCATCTAGCTCTCCTGCAGAGGCATTAAACTTTCAATCTGGGGTAAGGGTAGAATCTACTTGTGGTAATTGTGCTTCTACAGAGCTAAGAATTAATGGCTTAGGTGGTCAGTATTCGCAAATTTTATTGGATAGTAGGCCAATATTTAGCGCTTTGGCTGGTGTGTATAGTTTAGAACAGTTGCCAGCTTCTATGATAGAACGTGTTGAACTTATTAGAGGCGGAGGCTCTGCTTTATTTGGATCTAATGCTATTGGAGGTGTTGTAAATATTATAAGTAAGGAGCCTATTCATAACTTATTAAGTATATCTAATACAACTGGATTTTTTGGGAAAGGGAAAATAGATAATAATTTATCTATAAATGGAGCCTTTGTTACAGATGATTATAAGGCTGGCGTTTATGTTTTTGGTATGGTTAAGAATAGAGATGATTATGATAGAAATAATGATGGATTCTCTGATCTACCTAAGCTTTCTTCTGAAACAATAGGATTTAGGGCTTATTACAAGCTTTCTAAGCGTTCAAAAATAACAGCAGAGTATCATCATATTAGAGAGTTTAGAAGGGGGGGAGATAAGTTTGAGGAAGTTGCTCATAAGGCTAATATAGCGGAGCAATTAAGACATAATATAAATGGAGGTGGACTAAAATATGATTTTTTCTCTTCTAATTATAAACATCATTTGAGCTTATATACTTCTGTTCAGCATATAAATAGAGATAGTTATTTTGGGGCAGGGCAAGATTTAAATGCTTATGGCTCTACAAAAGATTTTACATTAATAGCTGGCGCTCAGTATGCATATAGTTTTGATAAATTACTGTTTATGCCATCTAAACTTACCTTTGGAACAGAGTATAGCGATAATAATTTAGATGATAAAATGCTTGGCTACTCTAAAATAATAGAGCAAAATAGTTCTTATTATGGTACTTATTTACAAAATGAGTGGAAGACAGATAAACTTAGTTTACTTATTGGGGGGCGTTTAGATAAACATAATAAGATGAGTAATGTTGTGTTTAATCCAAGAGCTAATGTAAGATATACTCCTATAAAGGAGCTTGCTTTTAGGGCAAGTTATTCTAGCGGTTATAGGGCTCCGCAAATTTATGACGAAGATTTGCACGTTGCTGCTGTAGGTGGAAAAGTGGCTATAATTACAGTGGATCCTAATTTAAAGCCAGAGTATTCTAATACTTTTAGTGCGTCTGTAGATTTTTATAAATCGTTTAGAAAGATGCAAGTTAATATTTTATTAGAAGGTTTTTATACAGATATTAAAGATGTATTTGCATTATATAAAAATGGATTAGATGAACAAGGTAACCAACTTTGGGAGCGTAGGAATGGCTTTGGCTCTATAGTTAAGGGCTTTAATCTAGAGGCAAAATTTGGGTTTAGTACTAAGTTTGTTGTAGATTTGGGCTTTACAGTTCAGCAAAGTAAGTACAAAGAAAACTTTAAATGGTCTGATGAGCCTAGTGTTAAACCGCAAAAACGGATGTTCCGCTCGCCCAATAATTATGGATATTTAACTCTTAATTATTATCCTGTAAAACCTTTATCTATAGCACTTAACGCAAATTATACCGGAAGTATGCTTGTTCAACATAGTGCAGGTTACATAGAAAAAGATAGAGAGGAGATAACTCCAAAATTTTTTGACCTTGGCTTGCGTGCTGCCTATGATCTTCCTATTAAGGGCCAGTTTAAAGTGCAAATTAATGCTGGTATAAAAAACATTTTTGACCAGTATCAAAAAGATTTAGATGTGGGCGCCCTAAAAGATTCTAAATATATTTACGGACCAACTTTACCTCGTATGTTTTATTTTGGATTAAAATTTAGTTTGTAAAATATTTTTATCTTTGTATCTATTATTCAACTATCAGCTGAGAAAGCTATAGATACAGAAAATTACCCCCAGTGAGGAGCACTTTAAACTGGGGGTAAGATTTTATAACGTTTAGATTTGTAAGCATAATGAATAATACTTTGTTAAATTACTAATAGGGTTAAAAAGTGCAGCACAGCCAATTTTTTGAAAATATTTATAAGGAGCACCTTAGGGACGTTCAGTATTTTGCGTACAGTTATTTAAATGATTGGGAAGATGCAGAAGGTGTGGCGCATGATGTTTTTGTAAAATTGTGGGAAAACTTAGATAGAATAGATTTAGAGCAGGCCATTCTACCATACCTTATTACTTTGGCAAAAAATACTTGTTTAAATAAGCTTAAGCACAACAAAATTGTAGATAGCTATTCTCTAGATTATAGAAGAAATACAATTGAAACACAGGCTATTATGGCATTAGACCCCGATGCTCTATATTCAAATGAGGTTGAAAGGATTATAGCTGTATCTTTAAACACTTTATCGCCAAAAATTAAAGAAACATTTGTGTTGAGTAGGTTTAGAGGAAAAAGTTATAAAGAAATAGCAGAAATGCAGGGCATATCAATAAAAAGTGTAGAATATAGAATTATGGAAGCATTAAAGGTGCTAAGGACAAATTTAAAAGACTATGTTGTTATATTAATTGCTATTATTTTTCTAGAAAATTAACAAAGTGTTTAGGGGTTTTGTATGCTAATTTGTGAATACTAAAGATTATGTATAAAAGTTATGAATAAAGCAAAATTGCTAAAATATATTAAAAAAGAGGCAGATGTTCAGCTAGAATTAGAAGTTTTAGATTGGATAGATAAATCTAAAGAAAATAAAGCTTATTTTATTAGACTTAAAAACACTTATGTAAGAGCTACATTGCCAATGACTAAAGTTGGCAACTCAGAAGTAAATGCGTTTTTAAATTCTATGAAAGTAAGCCATGCTAAGGTGAAGCCTAATTTTAACATTAAAAACATTATAAGCTATGGTTTAGCCGCTAGTATTGCAGTAGGTTTATTCTTAAATTTATATATTTTAGGCTCCAACTTTAAATCTAGCAGCCAAGCTAAAGAGCAGATGCAGGAGAACCTTTTTACTCAATCTCTTAGCTCTGAGCACTTGCAAACCTTCTATACAGATAAAGGGATTAAAGCTAAGATTACGCTTCCCGACAGTTCTATCGTTTGGCTAAACTCCGATTCTAAACTTATTTTTCCATATAAATTTATTGGAGATACAAGAGAGGTTTATTTAGCAGGTGAGGGATATTTTAAGGTTAAGAAAGACTCTCTAAAACCTATGGTGGTTAGAACAAATAAAAACTTTTATATAAAAGTATTGGGAACAGAATTTAACCTAAGTTGTTATGATAATGATTCTAAGGCAAAAGCCGTACTATATAATGGAAAAATTAACCTAGTAAGTAAATCTATGGCAACAGGCAAAGAAAAAGTTACAGAAATAAAACCATTAGAGTATTGTTTGGTAGAAGGGAAAAGTATTTCTGTAGTTCATCCTGTAAAAGTATCTGTAGATTCGCTTTGGAAAGATGGATTTCTTATTTTTGAATCGGAGCCAATGGAGCAAGTGATAAAAAAACTAGAAAGGTGGCATGGCGCGCAATTTACTATAAAGGATAGAGATATATTACGCAATAAAATTAACGCAAACTTTAAAGGTGAATCTTTGGTGCAAATTATGGACTTAATTTCTTTGTGCACCGATATTTCTTATACAATAGATGGTGTAAAAGTAGTTTTGAGTAAAAAATAATTTGTTTCTTTTTAGGGTATGTTTTTTTTGAGTTGTGAATAGGGCATATAACTAAACATTAACAGATATGAATTTGAAAAAATTACTATTATCTTATTTTGGCCGTTTATTACTATTTTCGGCTATAGTTGCCTCTGCTACAATTACTTTAGCAGCTCAGCAAATAAAATTATCGTTTAAGCAAACTCCTATTAAAACAATTTTAAAAGAAGTTACAGCCCAAACAGGTTACAACTTTGTTTATTCCGATGCTTTAAAAGAGCTAGATGCAAAGAAAGATTTTACTTATCAAGCAAATAATACCCCTATAACTAAATTACTAGAGCAATTACTAGACAAAAGTGGTGTAGAGTTTATTATTAAGAATAAGCAAATTGTACTTACTGCAAAAAAAGCAGCACAAGCAAAAGGCGCAGCAGCATTAGTAAAAGGAAAAGTATCTCAAACCGATGGAGAACCATTGGTTGGAGTTACTGTAATTAATGAAAGAACAAAGGAAGGAGTTTTTTCTGAATTAGACGGTACATTTTCTATTAAAGCTGCTGCAGGTGATAAAATTACCTTTACCTGCATAGGTATGTTAAACGAGAGTGTAGATGTTCTAAGCACAGAAAAGGATTTAAGTATTAAGCTTCTTCCCGACAATATTTTATTAGATGATATAGTAATTATAGGATACGGTAGTAAAGATAAAAAGAGTATCACAAGTTCTATAGGAAGTGTAAAGAAGAGTGATATAGAAACTCTTGCAGCTACTTCTGTTACGATGGATAATATGTTATCTGGAACTGTTAAAGGAGTACTTACCGTACAATCTAGTGGTGAGCCAGGTGCTGCTCCTAGAATAAATGTTAGAGGTATAACTTCTCCATATCCAAATTTAAGTGGTCAGAGTGGTAACGTGCCTTTGTATGTTATTGATGGAGTTCCTATGTTTATGGATAATAATGCTCTTAATCCTCTAATGAGTATTGCTCCTGCAGATATTGAAAGCATAGATGTGTTAAAAGATGCTTCTGCTACAGCTATTTATGGCTCTAGGGGAGCTAATGGTGTTGTTATTGTTAAAACAAAATGTGGCAAAAGGGGAGAAGATCTTCACGTAGATTTTAATTATAGCATTGCTGTATCTAACCCAGTTAAACAACACAAACCATTAAACTTATCAGAATATAAGCAACATCAAGATATGCTTATTGGTTCTGCAGTAGAGGTTGGTAATCAAATGAGATCTAGTGCTCCTATGTATTTTATGCAAAGTATGATGGACCCTAATTTTCCTAATATATTTAAGATGGGAAATGTTTCTTTAAATATGGAAACATACCAATTAGTTTATGATGGTTTAAATAATGATGCATTTGGTACTAACGATACAAATTGGAATGATGAGATTGCTAATAAAAATGCTCTAACTCATAATTATAATTTAGGGCTAAGCGGATCTACAGATAAACTTACTTATAATGCTTCTCTAACTGGTTTAAACCAAGAGGGCTTGTATATAAATGATAAAATGAATCACTATGGAGCAAGAGTTACTTTAGACGCTCAAATTAGTAAAGCAATTAAGGCAGGTGTAGTTTTAAATAATGCTTATTCTAATAGAAAATCTGGTTCTTCTGGAGCATCAACTATAGATACTTGGTTATTTAGACCAGATATGCCGGTTTATGCTCAAGATGGTACTTTTGCAAGGGCAGATTTTTCTTCTATGTATTTATCTAAGGCAGAAGGTGCTAACCCAGTAGCAAGAATGCAGGGTAAAAATGAATTTAAAGCAAACCAAATTACTGGTAATGCTTATGTTGTTGCAGATTTATTAAAAGGCTTGAGCGCTAGAGTAGATTTTAGCGTTGCCAATTATAAATATGAAAATAGCTATTTTACACCTCTATCTGCTATGGATATTACAACTCAAAGTGCAAATAAATCTACTTTGAGCCAAAGTAATTCTAATAACTATAATACATCTTTAAATTTTAGATTAGACTATATATTAAATGTAAATAAACATTTATTTACTGCTATGTTAGGTTATGGTAGCGATAGAAGCTCGTATAAAAATAAGAATGTTTCTTATGAGGGTTTTCCTAATGACGAGTATTTAAATAATCCTGGTTCTGCACAAAAAGTTAGGTCTTATTCAGATTATATTAGTAAAGGTGGTTTGAACTCTGTATATGCTAGGTTATCTTATGGATATGATAATAGGTATCTTGCAGAATTAAGCCTTAGGGCAGATGAATCTTCTAAGTTTGGTCCAGATAATAGATGGGGTTTCTTTCCTGCATTGTCTTTGGGTTGGGTAATGAGTAATGAGGATTTCTTAAAGGATTCTAAAGTTGTTGATAATCTTAAACTTAGATTAAGTGCTGGTAGAACAGGTTCTACTAATGTAGCAGATTTTTCATATAAACAATATTTGTTAAAAGACTCTGAGGGTGCTTATGAAGATTATATGGCAGTTACTCTAAAAGATTTATTACCTAACGAGGGTATTAAATGGGAAATGACAACAGAGTATAATGGTGGTTTAGATTTCTCTTTCTTTGATGGTAGATTGTATGGTAGTTTAGATGCTTATTATAGATTTACTAAAGGTGCTTTGGCGCCAGCTCCTCATAATTTAGAATCTGGCTTTACAACTTATTATTCTAATTTATTAGATATGAGTAATAGAGGATTAGAAATTGAGTTAGGTGGAGATATAATTAGAAGTAAATCGTTTAAATGGAATTCTAATATAAATATAGCTCTTAATAGAAATAGAATAGAAAAACTTAATGGCGCCTCTATCTCTTCTTTAATGCAAGATGCTTATATAGAGGGAATGCCTGCAGGAACATTAAAGGGTTATGTGGTTGAAAAAATATTTCAAAGTCAAGAGGAAATAGATGCTTTAAATAAGGCTGCTCAAGAAAAAGGATTTGATGTGTATCAGTATGATTGTGGCCTTGGAGATTATATGTTTAAAGATATAAATGGTGATGGAACTATTGATACTAAGGATAGGGAGGTAATTGCTAATCCTCAACCTAAGTTCTTTGGTGGTTGGACAAATACATTATCTTATAAAAATTTCCAATTATCGTTCTTACTACAATTCTCAGTTGGTGGAGAGGCTTTGTATAATTCTTTAATTACAGATGCTACAGCTCAGTTAAGTGCAGGACTTACAAGAGAAATGTGGGGTAATACTTGGACTCCTACTAATACAGATGCAAAATATGCTCGCTTGGTCCCTTATGCTTATAACAATATGAATTGGTCTAAAAATGATAGATTTGTATTTAAAACATCTTATTTAAGATTAAAAAATATTACCTTATCTTATAATTTACCAAATTCTTGGATGAATAAATGTAGAATTCAGGGAGCTTCTGTTTTTGTAACAGGGTCTAATTTATTTACAATATCTGAATGGCCTGGGATAGACCCAGAATTACTTGGTTCGGCTGTAACTCAAATGGCTACAGGATCAGATTCTTATCCTTTAAGTAAATCATTTACTTTTGGTGTTAGATTTAGATTTTAATTTTAATTTTTTATAAAATAATATTATGAGATTTAATAAAATATATATATTGATTATTTGCCTTTTTTGGGCAAGCTCTTGTGAGGTTATTGGCTCAATAAATGATATTAAGCCAGAGGGCGTTGTTACAGATGAAACATTAATTAGCGATGCTCCTTCGGCTAATGTGGCTTTAGCTGGTGTTTATAAATCGTGGAGAAGTTATGATATTTCTATTTTTAGAAATTTAACTAACTTATTTACTAAGACTCAAATATTTACAACAATTATGGGTGAGCAGAGTTTTAGATTTAACGATGTTTTAATAGATAATCAGCCATTAGAAAAGTATTATACTTCGCTTTATTATGTTGTAAATTCTGCTAATACTTTTATTGCTAATTTAGAGGGTAAAAATATTGTTGGAATTTCTCAACAATTAGAACAAGAGATGTTGGCGCAAGCAAAGTTTCATAGAGCATTGGCAAATTTAATGTTGCTTAGAACTTTTGGAGAGTTTTATGATGTAAATTCTTCTTATGGCATTGTTCTTAATTTAGAGCCAGTTAGAAGTAATAATGCTAAGGCTAGGGCTAGTGTTGCAGATTGTTATAAATCAATTCAGTCAGATTTAGATTATGCTTCTAAAAAAGCTCCAGAAACATCTGTGGGTGCGTATTTTATTACTAGAACCACTGCTCATGCCTTAAAAGCTAGAGTTGCTTTGTATATGCAGGATTATGCAAATGCTGCTCAATACGCTAAGGATGCTTTGAGCGCAGCAAATGTGTCGGGAAACTTATTAGAAGAAAACTATTCAGATATTTATAAAGGTGTTTATACTTCTAAAGAGTTGCTTTTTGCTCCATATACCATTAATCCAGAGCAAGTTTTGATGTCGTTGTGGACTCCATTCTCTATGGGTGCTACTGGTGAGGGCCTTAAGGGTGTTGCTGCAGAGTTAGTTGCTCAGCCAGGTGTAGAGCCAGATCTTATTACTGGACTAGGTTATGATAGTAGATTTGCTCAAATTTTTGCTTTAATGAATCAAACAGGTACTAATGGAATTAATAAGTATTTGAAAGATAATTTTACTTTGGGTCAGGCTTCTAATACATATTATTTTATTAGATTGGCTGAGGTTTATTTAATTGAGGCAGAGGCTGAGGCTCGTTTGGGTAATTTTGATAAGGCTAGGGAGGCTTTTAGAACTGTAGCTCTTAGGGCTGGCTATACCAATGAGTATGTAGATGGTATTTCTAATGATAATTTTCTTATTACTTTGCTAAAACATAAGTATGTAGAGTTAACTTGTGAGAATAATGAGGATTGGTTTGATTTAATTAGATTTACTGTTGTTGATAAAATAGATCCTGTGCAAATGGGAATGGCTGTTTCTATGAAACGTTTAATGTTGCCTATTCCTAAAAATGCAATGGCTGGTAATAATATGTTAGTTCAAAATAAAGGATATGAGAATTAAGATTGTTTTATTTGTAGTTGTTTTTTTTATCTCTGTCGCTTGTGGCAGAGATAATTCTTCATTTACTTTGAACGTTAAGCTAGATAATTGTGCTGATAGTTCTGTTTTGTACCTTAATAATACTTTTGAGGGGTATGGAATTGATACCGCGTATTTAGTTAATGGTATTGCTCAGTTAAATGGTAGTGTTTCTACTCCTTGTTATGTTTCTTTGGTGTGTGATGCTAATGCTGTTGTTGATGGTCAAAGAGAAACAGATTTTAAAAAGGTATATAGAATTAATTTTTATATAGAAAATAGTCAAATATCTGTTAGTGCCGATGTTAATACTTTGGATAGTCCTTGGTTAGATGAGAGTATTAAAACGGAGCCTGCAATAATTATGGGATCTAAAACAGAGGATTTGAATCAGGAGTATTTGGCTAGTGTTAGGAGTATTAATGATGAATTGGCTAAAGTGTATGCTTCTTTTTCTAAGGAATACTATATGCCTAA
>CAXYUL010000052.1:0-9730 GCA_964292095.1 uncultured Bacteroidales bacterium
TGGACCCCCAAAAATTTAGGTAAAGTTCTATCTTGGGGACTAGAGTCAAATTTATCACTGTCTTATATAATTAATGAGATTACAATAAAAGCTATCTTTAATTATACATATTCTCCATCTTTTAATAGCGAAAGTAGGTTTGTTGGTGATGCAAGTTATAGAAGTCAATTACCATATATTCCATTACACAAAGCAAATGCACGTTTGCAGCTTACATTTAAAAATTTCTTTTTTAGTTATGGAGTAAATTATACAGGTAAGCGTTTTACAACAGAAGATGAATCGTATTTTACTAATGCTTATAATGTTCATAATCTAAGTTTGTGGTATACAATTAAACTAAATAAGAGATTTGAACTTATGCCTAAATTAAGTATAAACAACCTATATAATGCCTATTATGAATCTACTCAGTATTATCCTATGCCTATGCGTAGTATAAATGGGGGGCTTAGCCTTAGCTTTTAAAATAAATAGCGTATATTTGTGTTAAAATGGTTTTTATGTCAAAGCAAGATTTTTGTAATAGTTCCAAGAATAATTTGGAAGATGATTTTAGTGCAGAAAATTATTGTTTTCTAAGGAGTATATATGATAATTTATTAATTGGCGTAGAGTTTTATGACTCTAAAGGTGTATTACGTCATCTAAATGACGTTGCACTCAATCATTATGGAATTAAATATAATGCTAGTTCTGTTATTGGTAAGATAAATATTTTTGAGAACCCTCATATGAATGCTACTCTTAAGGAACGTATTCTTTCTGGTGATAAAGTGGAGATGGACTTTGAGTATGATTTTGATTTAATAAAAAATACGATTATTTTCTAACAGAAAGGAGTGGATTGATTATATTAAATATTAAAATATTTCCAGCAAAGAACTCTACTAATAAGATAATTGGGTATGTGGTTTTATCTAGAGATGTAACAAAAACGAAGGAAACTGAATATTACTTAGAGAATGCTAAAACTCATTTACAATTAGCCGTTGAGGCTAGTGGAATGTCTTCATGGACCTACGATCTTAGAACGGGTAATATTACTGTGCATAAAGGTAATTCTATAAACTCTTATGAATATGATTTAATTAATATTTTAGAAAATTTACATCCTTTAGATAGAGATACTTTTAATTTATCTTTTAGTAGACTTAGAAGCAGAACTTCTATAGAGGAAAAGGGCACATTTAGGTTTTTTAGTAAAAGACACAAAGAGTACAGATATTACCAATGCGTAATGAGACTTTATACAGGAGATTTGGGTAAAATATTAATTATAGGAACTCAACTAGATATTACAGAGAATATAAAGCTTACTAAGCAACTTAAATATATGGACCAAAAAAGAGAATTGGCAATGAAGGTAAGTGGAATTGTATATTGGGATTTTGATGTTAGAAGTCAGATTTTTACCTCTTATAATGAGCCACTTAATCAATTTGACCCGCTTATATCATTATGCCCAAACGATTATTTAAATATAACTCATCCCGATGATGTTTCTATAGTTTATAATGTATTTAAGGATATGCAGATAGGCCTAGATATAAACATAGAGTTTAACGCAAGAATGAAGCTTTCTTCAGATAGTCCATGGCAATATATGAGTATTACTGGTGTTCCATTGGAGAAAGACAATAATGGGAAAGTGGTGCGTTATACTGGTTTTAGACAGAATACAACAAAATTACATAGCTTAAGTGAGCAGCTAGAAGATAAAAATAAAACAATGGACTTAGCCATTAAAACATTAGGTATGTCTCATTGGAATTTTGATGCTACAACAGAGTTGTTTCATTCTTATAATGATGAGGTAAATGATTTTAATTCGGAGATTTTACTTAAGCCGCAAAGCTATATAGATTGTACCCATGTAGATGATAAAGAGAAAGTAAGAAGCTTTATTGATAGCATGTTAGAGGGTAAAGACAAAGAAATTAGATTAAGCTATAGGATAAAGACAAAATGGTCTAAAGATTGGCAGAGTATAATTGTTGCTGGTGTCCCAGTGGAAAAGGATAAAAATGGCAAGGTTATTCGTTACACAGGTTTACAATATAATAATACTAAATGGGAAACAATGGCTCAAGAGCTAAGAAGTTTAAAAGAAAAAGCTGAGGCTTCTGATAGGCTAAAGTCGGCCTTTTTAGCTAATATGAGTCACGAGATACGAACACCATTAAATGCAATTGTAGGTTTTTCTGAATTGTTAAAAGATTGTGATAATAATGATGATAAGCATGAGTATGTTAAAATTATTTCTGCAAATAACGATTTGCTTTTGCATTTAATTAATGATATCTTAGACTTATCAAAAATAGAATCTGGAACATTAGAAAGAAAGATAGAAAGTGTTAATATGAACGAAGTGTGTTTAGAGGTATATGCAACTATTTCTCCTCGTATTGAGACTTCTAAAGCAAAATTTATAGTAGATAATCCTTATTCTTGCTGTTGTGTTAACATAGATAAGAATAGATTAAGGCAGGTATGGATTAATTTTCTTACTAATTCTATAAAATATACCAAAAGTGGATATATAAAGATGGGCTATTTATTAAAAGGTAATGGCCTAGAAATTTATGTAGAAGATACTGGGTGTGGAATAGCAGAGGATAAGCATAATAGGGTTTTTGATAGATTTCAGAAACTTGATGATTTTAGTCAAGGTACTGGTTTGGGACTATCTATTTGTAAAGCTATTGTGGATATGGCGGGCGGAAAAATAGGATTTGAATCTAAAGTAAACCATGGTTCTAAGTTTTGGGCTTGGATTCCATGCGCATTACAAATTGAGTGTGATTGTATTTTAGATCAACCGCTAAAAGAAATAAATACCATAGAAACAGTAAGAAATTTTGAATTAAAAGATTTAAATATACTTATAGCGGAAGATAATGATAGCAATTATTTACTAGTTAAGCATATACTTAAAGAGTACAATTTAGTTAGAGCAAAAAATGGCGTTGAGGCTGTAGATTTAGTTAGGAATCAGGATTTTAATTTAGTTCTTATGGATATGAAAATGCCTCTTATGGATGGCATAGAAGCCACTAAAAGGATTAGGGAATTTAATAAGAAAATTCCAATTGTAGCTCTTACAGCTAATGCTTTTGATTCAGATAGGAGCTATGCATTGGCTGCTGGTTGTAATGGGTTTTTAACAAAACCGTTAAAGAAAGAAGAGATTCTTGATATTTTTAGAAGAGGTGCAGCTAGCTAATATAAAGATTATATAATAAAATATGGCTGGCAAAATGTTTTGCCAGCCATATTTTATTATAGATTAAAAGTATTAGTCATTTAAAGAGAATCTCTTAAATGCAGTAACTTTAACCTCTGGATCTATTGTTTTTAAATAGTCTTTTACAGATATTTTACCGTCTTTAACAAAAGTTTGCTCTTCTAAAGTGCTTTCTTTAAAGAATTTACCAAGTTTACCTTGAGCAATTTTATCTACCATATCGGCAGGTTTGCCTTCTAAAGCAATTTGTTCGCGGTAAATCTCTAATTCCTTTTCTATAACATCTTTAGGACAATCGTCTTTTGTTATAGAAACTGGACTCATAGCTGTAATTTGCATAGCAATTTCCTTAGCAGCATGAGCATCAATAGCTTTGTTAAAGCCAACGATAGTAGCAACTTTTCCGTTGTTATGAATATATGTTCCTACAAATGGAGCCTCTACTTTACCATAATATGGAATAGCATGTTTTTCACCGCTTTTTCCAGTTTGTTGAGTAATAGCTTCTTCTATAGTTGCACCATTAAAGTTACAAGCCATTAAAGCTGTTAAATCTGCAGGCATTGCTTGTAAAGCTGCTTGAGCTATTCCGTTTGCAAGAGCTTGGAACTCTGCATTTTTAGCTACAAAGTCGGTCTCACATGCAAGACATACAAGTATACCTTTATTGTTGCTCTCGTTTGTCATTGCAATTACAGAACCCTCTGTAGTTTCTCTATCAGAACGTTTAGCAGCAATTAATTTACCTTTTTCACGAATAATTTCCTGAGCTCTCTCGTAGTCGCCATTAGCCTCTACAAGTGCTTTTTTACAGTCCATCATTCCTGCTCCAGTCATTTGACGTAGCTTTGCTACATCCGATGCTTTTATTTCCATTTTACAATTCTTTAATTATAGTTAACAAAAAATGAGAATAATTACTCAGCCTCTTCTACAGTATTCTCGTTAGAAGAACCTTTGCGTGTACGCAATTTTTTACCTACCGGAGCTTCGCTCTCTTTGCTCTCTGCACCTTGTGCCTCTTTTTCTTTTTCTTTCTCCATCTTTCTCTCAGAAAGTCCTTCTGCAACAGCATTGCAAAGTACTTCCATAATTAATGAAATAGATTTAGCGGCATCATCGTTTGCAGGAATAACATAATCTATAGGGGTTGGATCGCAACAAGTATCAACCAGAGCAATCACCGGTATGTTAAGGCGGTTAGCCTCTTTAACTGCATTCATCTCTTTTTGTACGTCAACTACAAATAGGGCTGATGGTAGACGGTTAAGATCAGAGATTGAACCTAAGTTCTTTTCTAATTTAGCTCTTTGACGAGTAACCTGAAGTTTCTCTCTTTTTGCAAGAGTGTCAAATGTACCATCTGTTATCATTTTATCTATGGTGTTCATCTTTTTAACTGCCTTACGAATAGTAGGGAAATTAGTAAGCATTCCACCTGGCCATCTTTCTGTAACATAAGGCATGTTAACAGAAGAAGCTCTTTGGGCAACTATTTCTTTTGCCTGTTTTTTTGTTGCAACAAACAAGATTTTGCGGCCTGCACGAGCAAGCTGTTTCATCATATTTGCAGCATCATCTATTTTGACAACGGTCTTGTGCAAGTCAATGATATGAATACCATTCTTCTCCATAAAAATATATGGAGCCATTTTAGGATTCCACTTTCTTTTTAAGTGTCCAAAATGTGAACCTGCCTCAAGTAAGTCTTGGAAATTTGTTCTAGACATTTTTCTAATTTTTTAATTTTTTTTAACTCTTTTTGTCAATCCAAAGTAACGCCTTAGGCGGTCTTTGGGATTTTCCGCAGTAGAACAAGCAGTTGGTAGTTGCTTCTTTTCTCAATCTCCCTCCCGACAATTTGTCGGGAAGCAAATAGCAAACTTATGCTTTTAATGAAAGATGCAAATCCACTGATTTTAATTCTTACTGTGCAAATATCAGCAATTTGTAAATATTAACGTTTACTAAATTGGAAGCGTCTGCGTGCACCAGGTTGGCCAGGTTTCTTTCTTTCAACCTCACGAGAATCGCGAGTTAAAAATCCGGCTGCCTTTAGGCTTGCTCTATAAGCTTCTACATCTATCTCGCATAGTGCACGAGATATTGCTAGGCGTAGAGCTTCTGCTTGACCCTTAATTCCACCACCATCTAGGTTAACTTTGATATCAAAGTTAGCTAGTGTGCCAGTAAGTTCAAGCGGTTGTTTAACAATAAATCTAAGAGTATCTTGAGGAAAATATACCTCTAGATCTTTTCCATTAATTGTAATATTACCTTTACCTGTGTTCACATAAACGCGAGCAACTGCTGATTTACGTCTTCCAAGGGCGTTGATTACTTCCATGCTCTGTTTAAATTTCGTTTAAATTAATTGTTTTTGGTTGTTGTGCTTGGTGTGGGTGTTCTGCTCCTTCATATACATAAAGGTTACGGAATAATTCCGCTCCAAGTTTATTCTTAGGCAACATCCCTTTTATTGCTGCCTCAACTACGGCGATTGGTTTGCGTGATAGCAACTCCTTTGGAGTAGCAAAACGCTGTCCGCCGGGATAACCTGTATGTCTAACATACACTTTATCTGTCAACTTTTTGCCCGTTAGGCGGATTTTTTCTGCGTTTACAATAATAACATTGTCTCCGCAATCCACGTGTGGGGTGTAGTTGGCTTTGTTCTTACCTCTTAGAATAAGTGCTATTCTAGAAGCAAGCCTTCCTAAGACTAAATCGGTAGCATCAATCACTAACCATTCTTTGTTAACGGTTTGTGAATTTGCCGAGATTGTCTTGTAACTTTGATAATCCACTGTGCTGATTTTTAAGTTAATACTTTATTTTTGTTGCGATTTCCCTTTACATAAGGGGGTGCAAAGATAGTAAAATTTTTTAAAGTGACAAAATGTGTGCAATTTGATACCACATTTTATTAATTTCATTATGTCTTGTACAAGCCTGGTCAAAAGGAGTATAAACAATTTGATTGTTAATTTGTCCTACCATTACACCGCTTTTCCCCTTTAAAATTGCCTCTACGGCTTGATTGCCCAATACACTAGCTAATACCCTATCCATACAAGTAGGAGAGCCACCTCTTTGAATATGGCCTAGTGTAGTTACCCTTGTTTCGTAATCAGGAAGCTTTTCTTTAACTTTTTCTGCAACTTCTGCTGCATTTCCGCTGTCTCCTCCTTCTGCAACTATAACTATTCCACTGGTTTTATTTTTTCTTCTTTCTCCATTTAAATATTCGCATAAGCTATCTATATCGGTGTGTACTTCTGGTATTAAAGTAGCCTCAGCTCCTGTTGCTATAGATGTGTAAAGTGCTATAAAGCCGGCATCTCTACCCATAACCTCTACAAAAAAAGCTAAATTATGAGAATCTGCTGTGTCTTTTATTTTGTCTATAGCCTCTACGGCAGTATTTATTGCGGTGTCAAAGCCTATAGTGTAATCTGTACCATAAATATCATTATCAATTGTTCCAGGTATTCCTACAACAGGAAAATCATATTCTTTGCATAAAAGATTTGCACCCCTAAACGATCCATCGCCACCAATAACTATTAGTGCATCTATTCCACACTCGCGCATATTTTCTACTGCTATATCTCTGTACTTTTTTTCTTTAAATTCTGGGCATCTACTAGATTTTAATATTGTACCACCTAATTGAAGAGTTTTAGAAACAGAATGAGATTGCATGGTCATAAATTGTCTTTCTATAAGACCAGTGTAACCACGCATAACGCCTATAGCTTCTATACCATTAAAAATAGCTGTTCTTACAACAGCTCTTATTGCAGCATTCATTCCTGGAGAGTCTCCACCAGATGTAAGAACGGCCAATCTTTTTATTTTTTTATTATTTACCATGGGCTACTAATTTTAATGTTGCAAAAGTATAAAAAACCTAGTAAAATTTAGTATATTTGTCCTAAAATAGCTAATTTATACAATAAGTTAACTTTTGCTTTACAATTAAATTTTATTAGACTAAATTAGTAAGTAAGAGTTTTACTATATTTGCAACCTTTCAATTCTAAAGGAAGAAATTTACATGAAAATAAAAAATATAGATTTAGGAGATTATCCCTTGTTTTTGGCTCCTATGGAGGATGTAACAGATGCATCATTTAGGTATATTTGTAAAGAATTTGGAGCAGATATGATGTATACAGAATTTGTTTCATCCGATGGACTAATAAGAGATGCTGCTAAATCTCTAGCAAAATTGGTAACATTTAACTATGAAAAACCTATTGGTATTCAGATTTATGGCCACTTACCAGATGCAATGCTACAGGCTGCTAAGATGGCGGAGCAAGCTGCCCAGATAGCAGGTGGAGCTGGTGCAGATTTAATTGATATAAATTTTGGATGTCCCGTAAGTAAAATAGCAGGAAGAGGAGCAGGAAGCGGTATGATGAGGTTTCCCAATAAAATGATAGAAATAACCAAGAGTATTGTAGAGAATGTAAAATTACCAGTAACGGTTAAAACTCGTTTAGGCTGGGACGACGATTCTAAGATAATAGTTGATTTAGCAGAAAGACTGCAGGATGTGGGAGTTTCTGCACTTACTGTGCATGGAAGGACACGTTGCCAGATGTATAAAGGTGAGGCCGATTGGACGCTTATAGGAAAGATAAAGGATAACCAAAGAATGTTTATTCCAATAATTGGCAATGGAGATATAAAAGATGCACTTGGGGCAAAACGTGCATTTGATACCTATGGCGTTGATGGAATTATGATAGGGAGAGCAACTTATGGTAGGCCATGGATTTTTAAAGAGATTAAGCATTATTTAACTACTGGTGAGTTTTTGCCAGAATTATCACTTATAGAAAAGGTAGAATTAGCAAAAAAACACTTTAATAAGTCTATTGAGACCAAAGGCGACAGAGTGGGTGTGCTAGAAATGAGAAGGCATTTAAGCAATTATTTTAAGGCTCTGGATAATTTTAAAGAGACAAGATTAATACTTGTTACAGAGAATGATCCTTGTAAGGTTCTAGAACTTTTAGATTATGTAGGCCAGAGATGGGGGAGTAGTGTGGTCTAGAGATATCTCAGTATTTTGGAGTTAAATTAGTAGAGAAAGGTTTTAAAAAAAACTGTATATTTGCCTCCCGACAAATTATTATGTGAATAGTCTTAATATTATTTAGTATATGTTATCTGCAAAAGATAAAATTCTTCTTTTCCCTTACTGGCTAACTTTAAAAGTAAGGCATTTTTTATTTGATAAAAAGATAAAAAAAAGTGTGTCATATTCTGTTGGAGTAATTTGTATAGGAAATATTACTGTTGGTGGGACAGGAAAAACACCTACTACCGAGCTACTTCTTAGGGCACTTTCTTCGGAGTCCTTTGTAAAGAAGCATGGTAAAATAGACCTTTCTGTATTATCTAGGGGCTATAAGCGTAAAAGCAAGGGTTTTAAATTACTTAATGTGGGCGATGATTATAAATTAGTGGGAGACGAGCCTCTTCAGATTAAAAATAAGTTTCCAAATGTAGAGGTTGCTGTGTGTGAGAATAGGAGATACGGAATTGAGATGTTGCAAAAGGGTATTAAAGAAGGTGAGCAGCAGATGCCTAATAGCACTAGAAAGATGATTATTTTAGATGATGCTTTTCAGCATAGACAAGTCTTAGCTAGTTGCTCTATAGTGCTTATGAATTATAATAGACCTATTTTTAATGACCACCTTTTGCCTTTGGGTCGTTTAAGAGATTTGCCAGAGCAAATAAAGCGTGCTAATGTGGTTATAGTAACCAACTCTCCTATATATTATGGAGCCGATGAGTATGTAAATTCTATTACAGAAAAGGAGTTTTTAGATAAGAACCAAAATGATTGGAGAAAAAATTTAGGTTTAAGTGATAGCCAAAAGTTGTATTTTGCAGCTACTAGCTATTGTAATACCAAACCAGTATTTAGTTCGCTAGCAGATCCAAGATATGTTTATGCTAAAT
Source organism: uncultured Bacteroidales bacterium (assembly GCA_964292095.1). Taxonomy (GTDB): domain Bacteria; phylum Bacteroidota; class Bacteroidia; order Bacteroidales; family UBA932; genus Egerieousia. Next base: position 9,233 of record CAXYUL010000052.1, read on the forward strand.
CGGCAGCATATTTTAGCGGAATAGCCAATGATAGAAATTTTAGAGATCATATAACAGATATTTATAAATTAAAAGATTCTATAAGTTTTACCGACCATTGTAATTTTTCTAAAGGCGATATTGATAAAATTAGTAAAATGGCTAAGAAATATCCATTATCCATTCTTTTAACAACAGAAAAAGATAGTGTGAGACTTAGTAATAATAAATTTTTAAGCAATGAAATTAAAAAACGTCTATTTTATGTGCCTATAGAGCTAAGAATTGTAGGAGAAGATAAATTAGATGACCTTTGCCAAGATTTACTAAAGTCTTATAACAAATAATTCGGTTATATGCAATGTAACAACGCTTGTCTGATGATTGAAGGTAATCAAATATCTCTTTTATTGCTTTTTACTTATTACACAAATTACGTAATAATATTTTATATTGCCAAATTGCAAGCCCTACAAAATTTTTAGGTTTTGTAGGGCTTGCATGGCCTGTATGGCTTGT
>CAXYUL010000053.1:0-9708 GCA_964292095.1 uncultured Bacteroidales bacterium
CCGCAAAGATATTTGCCATCACATCGCCGGTGATCGTAACCTCCTCAGCCAAAACTTCCGTCTTCCAAGACAAGACATCTTTGCGATCTGCGTGGGAACGTTGATCGTCAACAAGCCATGCTCCCCAACAATCTAATTTCTTTTGAGCAGAAAGATATTGTGCTAAAAGGATAAATCCTGTAACAAAAGCATCTAAAAATGGCTGCCTAGCCATAGGGAAAACATCTGGCCACCAGATATTTATCCTACTTAAGAATAAACCCCAAAGAAAGGTAAATGCTATTATAATTAAAAAATACTTTGCTCTCTCTTTGTTTGATAGAACAGAGACCTTCAATTGTTGCTTTTTATTTTTTTCGTCTTTTTTTGGATGAGTCCACCTGTAATGCCCAAAGAAATTTATAGCAAATGAAATTGGCTGAATTAGCATACTCGAATATAAATGCTTTTGTAAAAACACAAAAAAAAGCAAAATATTATAAGAATACCCTATCCAAAAATTAAGAACCCTACCTCTTGTTGCTAAAAACACACAAGATAGGCCAGCTAAAACTGCTATAAATTCTAGTAAACTTACACCTTGACCACCAAGGCTAAATATTATATTATCTATCTGAAACATTCTTATTTTTATTCTAAGTTTTAACCAACACTACCCTCTAAAGAAACCTGCAATAGTTTTTGTGCCTCAACAGCAAATTCCATTGGTAGTTTGTTTAAAACTTCTTTAGCATATCCATTTACTATAAGTCCAACAGCGTCCTCTGCTGTTATTCCTCTTTGTCTACAATAGAATAACTGGTCTTCTCCTATTTTAGATGTTGTTGCCTCATGTTCTACAACAGCACTATTATTCTCACTCTCTATATATGGAAATGTATGAGCACCGCACTTATCTCCTAAAAGTAAACTATCACACTGAGAAAAGTTGCGCACATTATCCGCACCTTTAAGAACTTTAACCAAACCTCTATAGCTATTTTGACTATTTCCAGCAGAAATACCTTTACTAACAATTCTACTTCTAGTATTTTTTCCTATATGTATCATTTTAGTTCCTGTATCTGCCTGCTGATAGTTATTTGTAACAGCAACAGAATAAAACTCTGAAACAGAATTATCACCTTTTAAAATTGTACTCGGATACTTCCATGTAATGGCAGAGCCTGTTTCTACTTGAGCCCAAAACAATCTGCTATTAGCCCCTTTACAAATACCTCTTTTAGTAACAAAATTATAAATACCACCCTTACCATTTTTATCTCCTGGATACCAATTTTGCACTGTAGAGTACTTAACCTCTGCATCTTGCATAACTACAATCTCTACCACTGCCGCATGAAGCTGATTTTCATCCCTCTGTGGTGCCGTACAACCCTCTAAATAACTAACATACGAACCTTCATCTGCCACAATTAAAGTTCTCTCAAACTGTCCTGTACCCTTAGCATTAATTCTAAAATAACTAGAAAGTTCCATCGGGCACCTTACACCTTTTGGTATGTAACAAAAAGAGCCATCGCTAAAGACAGCAGAATTTAGTGCTGCAAAATAATTATCTGAATAAGGCACAACAGACGCCAAATATTTTTTTATAAGGTCGGGGTAATCCCTAACAGCTTCAGAAAAAGAGCAAAAAATAACTCCTTTCTCAGCTAAAGTTTCTCTAAAAGTAGTCTTCACCGACACAGAATCAAATACAGCATCAACAGCAACTCCAGCAAGAACATTTCTCTCATGCAAAGGAATGCCTAACTTATTAAACGTTTCTTCTAATTCTGGGTCAATTTCTGTAGTTTGTTTCTTCTGCTTTGGGGCAGCGTAATAAATTATATCATTATAATCTATATTGGGAATATTTAAATGCCCCCAGGTAGGCATCTTCATTGTAAGCCATTTTTCATAAGCCTTTAACCTAAAATCTAATAACCATTGTGGTTCCTCCTTTTTTGACGAAATAAGGCGAATTATATCTTCGCTTAACCCTTTGGGAATAAATTCTTGGCTTATATTAGACTCAAAACCATGCTGATACTCAGCATTGGCTATATCTTCTATTATCTCTTTGTTTTTACTCATTTGGATGCAAATATAACATTTTTTAAACTCTCTACAATGTACAAATATCAAACCCTTTATAAGAATAATTAATATTAGCTATATACAACAAGTAGATTGAGTTTTTGTTAACAATATCTATATTTGCAAAAATACATAATATTCTAATACCATAAAATAATTTCTTATGATGAAAATAGAATTTAGATAAGCACTAAAAAAACACTAAATTTGCACGATACAAGCAAAATAGAAAAAGCACTAAAATATTATGAAGGAAAACACAAAAGCAGATAATAAGGCACGAACCCAAATTAGCGACATTGGCAAAGTAAACCTATTAGATAGACTCTTTGCCAAAAGTGGATACAAAAACACAGAAACCCTCAATTTTAAGCAAGAAGGAAAGTCATATATCTACTGTTCTAAATTACTCTTAGAAGGAATAGACTTTGATTTAACTTACACTCCTCTTAAACACCTAGGATACAAAGCTACGCTTTTTGCTATTGGCTCTATTTATGCCAAAGCATACCAGCCCAAAGGAATATGTTTTTCTATGGGGCTATCGGCTCGCTTTTGCGTAGAAGACATAGAGGAATTATGGAGTGGTATTTTAGCCGCAACTAAGGAACACAATATAGAGCAAGTTACATTAGAGCTAAATAGCTCAATTACAGGCCTTAGCATAGCAGCCTCGGCTATAGGAGAACAAGACAATGCTTTTGTAGAAAATATAAGAAGTTTAGACAACACAAGTCTACTTTGTCTTAGTGGAAATGTTGGGGCAGCCTATATGGGACTACATGTTTTAGAAAGAGAAAAAATTGCTTTCAATAATGCTAACAAATTAAACTATAAACAATCAGATTTGAGTAAGTACAAATATATACTATCACAATATTTAAGTCCAAATATAAACCCACAAAGCACTAAACAGTTTGGAGAAGCACAGATATATCCATCTACAGGTTATTTTATTACAAAAGGACTTGCATATACAATTAAGCAATTATGTAAAGAAAATAATGTTGGAGCAAAAATATATTTAAGTAAAATTCCCATTGCTGCACAAACTTTTGAAATGGCAGAAGAGCTAAATATGGATGCAATTACTGCTGCGCTAAACGGAGGAGACGACTACAAAATTTTATATATTATTCCTATTAACGAGCACCAAAGATTTCATAAAGAGTTCCCAAATGTAGATATCATAGGACACTTGTGTAAACCAGAGGCTGGAGAAAATTTAATTACCCCAGAGGGAGCAGAAATAGAGCTAAAAGCACAAGGGTGGTAGATATTATACTACTTCTTTTTCTACAGAATAATCTAAATTATGATGCTCTAAAAAGTCTAAAAGGTGATTATTAATGTCTACTTTATATTTTTTAGAGAAAAAATCTACAGAAATTTGACTTTCAAAATCTAAGATCTTAAGATTAAGAAGTTTTTTTCCTTTATTTGCTTTAAGCTCTTTTATTAGATCTTTCCTAAAACTAGAACATATTTTTTTAACAGGAATACTTACAGTTAATTGCTTAACAAATTCATCTTTTGTATTAGCTAGTAGGCTCATCCTCTTTATTTTAAGCTCAAATTCTGTAGATCCATACCTAGCCTGTATAGCACATTTTAAAAAAACTGCATTTCCATTTTCTAGGTAAGGCAAAAATATTTCATAATCTTTGCCAAAAAACCTAAAATTAACACTGCCCGAAAAATCTTCTATACTAAACTCGGCCCATGGTTTGCCATTTTTTTGCGAAACTTTTTTACTTACTTGTGTTATTAAACCAGCTAAGAAAAATTCTTTTTTCTGCTGCAATGGATCTACCGTGGCCTCTTTTACAAGTTCTTGAGCTTCTACTAAAGAATATTGAACAAAGTTTTTAATTTCAAACTTATACATATCCAATGGATGAGCTGATAAATACATTCCAACTAACTCTTTTTCTTTCTTTAGGAACTCCAATTTATTGTACTCACCAGCAAGTGGAATATCCGGTGGACTGGGTTTAAAAGCCTCATCCTCATCTCCAAATAATGAATTTCCGCCCCCCAAAGTATCTGATTGAAGCTTAGATCCATACCTACAAAGTGCATCTATAAAAAGCTCTTCTTTTGAATTTAAATTAAAAAACTGATCTCTTCTTATCTCTGAAAAAGAATCAAAAGCGCCAGAGCAGACTAAAGACTCCATAGTCTTTCTATTTACAGAACCTGCAGCAGAAGCCCTTTCTATAAAATCAAAAACCCCATCAAAAGACTTGTCTAACCTAGATTCTATTATGTTATCTACTATATTAGAGCCTACACCCTTTATTCCTGCCATTCCAAAACGAATATTGCCTTCTTTATTTACAGTAAACGTTCTATCACTCTCATTTATATCTGGCCCCAAAACCTGAATACCTAATCTTTTACACTCATCCATTAACTTAGTAATTTCATCTATATTATTTAGATTTTTACTTAAGTTTGCCGCCATAAATTCTGCTGGGTAATTTGCTTTCAGATAGCCTGTTTGATAGGCTATCCATGCATAACAAGTAGAGTGCGATTTATTAAAAGCATATTGTGCAAAAGCTGTCCAATCTTTCCATATTTTTTCTAAAACATCTCTAGGGTGCCCATTTGCCTCACCTCCCTCTAAAAATTTTACCTTAAGCTCCATCATCTTATCTATCAGCTTCTTCCCCATGGCCTTCCTAAGACCATCTGCCATGCCTTTTGTAAAATTTGCGAGCTTTTGAGATAATAACATAACCTGCTCTTGGTAAACTGTCACTCCATAAGTATCAGATAAAATTTCCGCCATTTGAGGTAGATCGTATTCTATCTTTTTTTCGCCATGCTTTCTTGCAACAAAATCTGGTATATAATCCATAGGACCTGGTCTATACAAGGCATTCATAGCAATAAGATCTTCAAATCTATTAGGTTGTAACTCTCTAAGCCATTTTTGCATTCCTGGGCTTTCAAACTGAAACACAGCAACGGTATCGCCCCTACTAAATAAATCAAAGGTTGCTTTATCATCTATAGGGATACTCTCTATATCTATAGTTATCCCTCTGTGTTTTTGTATATTAGATACTGCCTCTTTTAGTATTGATAATGTTCTTAATCCTAAGAAATCCATCTTTAACATTCCAACATCCTCAATAAAACTACCTTCGTACTGCGATACCCACATATCTTCTCCAGTATCCTTATCTTTTGCAATACAAATGGGAATATGCTCTGTTAAATTGTCTCTACCAATTATAATAGCACAGGCATGAACACCTGTATTTCTAACAGTACCCTCTAAGCGTTTAGCATATTCTAAGGTTTCGTGAACCCCAGATATTGGCGAATTATTATAGGCTTCGGCCATCTCTGGCACTAAATCTATACAATTAGCAACTGTAACCTTTGTCTTAATAGGCTTTTCTATAGTTGCTCCATTTTCATCTTTTGTTTTTTCTATTTTGTCGGGAAAAGAATCAGGAATGAGCTTAGTTAGTCTATCGCTCTCTACAAGTGGAACATTCTGAATACGCGCAACATCTTTTATAGCACTTTTAGTTGCCATCGTTCCAAAAGTAACTACATGAGAAACATGGTCTTTACCATATTTCTCTTCCACATATTTTAATACCTTAGCTCTGCCATCATCATCAAAATCTATATCTATATCTGGCATAGATATTCTGTCTGGATTAAGAAAACGTTCAAATAGCAAATCGTATCTTATTGGATCTAAGTTTGTTATACCTAAACAATATGCAACTACCGACCCTGCTGCCGAACCTCTACCTGGGCCAACCCAAACTCCTATTTCTCTAGCAGCAGCTATAAAGTCTTGAACTATAAGAAAATAATCGGGGAATCCCATGTGTTTAATTGTGGCGAGTTCAAACTCTATCCTATCCCTTGTGAGTGAGTTTATTTCTTTATATTTATTATCTGCACCTTTGTAAACAAGATATTTTAAATATTCATTAGAATTTTCAAACTCATTTGGTATTGGAAAAACAGGAAGCACGTGATCTCTGTCTATCTTATAACGCTCAATCTTATCTACAATTTCTATTGTATTACTAATTACCTCTAAATGATTAGAGAATAATGAAGACATTTCTTCTTCTGTTTTTAGATATTCCTGCTGAGTGTAACGCATCCTTTTAGGCTCATCAAAGTTTGCGTTTGTAGTTAAACAGATTAATCTATCATGTGCTGGTCCATCCTCTTTTCTTGTAAAATGGACATCATTTGTTGCTATAACTTTTATACCTAAGCGCTCACCAAGCTTGTAAATTTCTTCATTTACCTTAGTTTGCATTTGATATACTTCCTCGCTATATCCTGGCAACTCCGTTTTGTGAAGCTGTACTTCTAAATAATAATCTTCTCCAAATAGATTTTTGTACCATAGGGCTGTTTCTTCTGCCTCCTGCAGGTCAGAGTTCATAATAGCTTTAGGAATCTCACCTCCCAAACAAGCAGAAGAACAAATCAAATTATCGTGATACTTCTCTAGAGTTTCTCTATCTATTTTTGGCTTATAATAAAAGCCTTCTGTCCAGCCTGTTGATACTATTTTAACTAAGTTATAATAGCCCTGTAAATTTTTAGCTAAGAGTATTAAGTGATATGCACCTTGGTCTTCTTTTCCACGCTTTGCAAATCTACCATCTCTATTTAAATAAACCTCACATCCAATTATTGGTTTAATATTAGGAAAATCTTTAGCTACTTTAAAAAACTCCTTTACACCAAACATATTTCCGTGGTCTGTTATAGCTAAGGCAGGTTGATTATCCTCTTGTGCCTTTTTAAAGTGCGACTTAATAGCCGCGGCTCCATCTAATATAGAATAATATGTATGTACGTGTAAATGAGCAAATGACATTATAATAAGTTAAATTAATAGTATTAATAAGCTTTGCAAAGATAACAAAAACTATCTATTTTTTAATTAAACTTACGCCAGTCATAGCTGCTGGTTGTTCTATTCCCATTAAATCTAAGATGGTTGGGGCTATATCTGCCAATATTCCATTATTAACAGCCTTAACATCATTGTCTACAACTATAAACGGCACAGGATTAAGTGAATGTGCTGTATTTGGAGTGCCATCGCTATTTATTGCATTATCTGCATTTCCATGATCTGCTGTTATAAGAACAGTGTAAGCATTATCTCTAGCAACATCTACAACCTTTGCTGCTAACACATCAATTGTTTTAACCGCCTCTTGTATAGCCTCATAAACTCCAGTATGCCCAACCATATCTCCGTTTGCAAAATTTAAAATAATTAAATCTTCTTTTTGTGTTTTTAAAACCTCAATCAAGGCATCAGCAACTTGTGGAGCACTCATCTGTGGTTGAAGATCGTAAGTGGCAACTTTAGGCGAATTAATTAAGACTCTATCTTCTAAATTAAATGATTCTTCCCTTCCTCCAGAAAAGAAGAAAGTAACATGAGCATATTTTTCTGTCTCTGCTATTCTCAACTGCCTCTTTCCTGCATCTGCCACAACCTCCCCTAGGGTCTGTTTAACATTTTCTTTATCAAACAGTATATGTAATCCTTTAAATTTATCATCATAAGGAGTTAAACAACAATAATATAAAGGTATTGTTTTTAAGTTAAACTCTAGCATATCCTCTTGGGTTAATGCATAAGTAATTTCCCTTGCTCTATCATTTCTAAAATTAAAGAAAACAACAGCATCACCCTCTTTAATTGTTGCAACAGGATTGCTCTCACAAGAACAATCAGAAGGCTCTACTATAGAAATAGGTTTTATAAACTCATCTGTAACTCCTTTTTTATACGATGCCTCCACGGCATCAGCAGCAGAACAAAACTTTTCACCTTCACCTTTAACTAGCAAGTCGTATGCTATCTTAACCCTCTCCCACCTCTTATCTCTATCCATAGCATAAAATCTTCCAATTACAGAAGCAATTTTACCTGTAGATATATCCATGTGCTCTTGCAAAGCTTTTATAAAGCTCAAACCGCTTTTTGGATCTGTATCTCTTCCATCCATAAAGCAATGAACATAAACCTTATCTAATTTGTATTGTGCGGCAACATCTAACATTGCATAAAGCTGATAAATAGAACTATGTACCCCCCCATCAGAAAGTAAACCCATAAAATGCAATGCACTACCACTCTCTTTAGCATAATCATAAACAGCTTTTACCTCATTATTCTCTAGCAATGTCTTATTACTGCAAGCCTTATTAATCTTAACTAAATCTTGATAAACAACTCTTCCTGCACCAATATTTAGGTGACCAACCTCAGAGTTTCCCATCTGCCCATCTGGCAAGCCAACATCCTCTCCGCTAGCAGACAACTGAGAATGAGGGTATTTAGCTATTAACGCATCAATATTTGGTTGACCTGCAGTATAAATAGCATTTGTTCTGTCATGTTTTCCAATCCCCCAACCATCGAGGATCATTAATAATACTTTTTTATTCATATTGTTTCTTAATTATTATATCTATTCTAATATTCATAAATTTAATGTACATTTGTTCCACAAAAGACAAAGTCTGTTATTAATTTAAATAACAACGCAAAGATAGTGAATATGGATAAGAAAGGAAACAAAAATGGTACCGCAAAGAATGAGCGTAACCAAAGAAAAAATGGGCGAAGCAGTAGCCGACGAATAATTGAGGAAGTTACAGGGAAAGTGGCACTTAGCAGAGAAGGCTATGCATTTATTATTCTTCCCGACAAAGAAGGCGATATTTATGTTCCTGCCAGAAAGCTAAGAGGTGCGCTTAATAATGATACAGTATTGGTAGGAGTCACAAAAAGAGCTAGTGCAACAACTAAAAACAACACAAAAGGACGTCAATCTGACAGGATGGCCCAAAAGTCTGAAGGAGAGGTCTTAGAAATAGTAAAACGCTCAGACAAGCCCCATATTGGAATCTTACAAATCATTGGAAATCAGGCATGGGTAATTGTAGAAAGCCGGCAGATGCCTTACGATATAGAGGTTTCTTTAGAAGGCATTAGCAAAAAACAACAAGGGATGAAAGTAGCTGTTTTAGTTACAGATTGGAAAAAAGGAGAAAGCTACCCTTTTGGCAAAATAGTAGATATTTTAGGCGTACCTGGTGAGAACAATACAGAAATGCACGCTATCCTGGCAGAATATGGTCTCCCATATAAATTTCCCAAAGAAGTAGAAGACGCTGCAGCAAAAATTCCAATTGAAATATCCCAAGAAGAAATAACAAGACGAAGAGATTTTAGAAACACCCTAACAATAACCATAGACCCTGCTGATGCAAAAGATTTTGATGATGCAATTTCTTATAAAAAGCTAGAAAATGCCAATTTAGAAATTGGTGTTCACATTGCAGATGTAAGTAATTATGTAAAACCAGACGATATAATTGATAAAGAGGCTGTTGAGAGAGGAACATCTGTATATTTAGTAGATAGAACAATACCAATGCTCCCAGAAATCTTATCTAATAATTTATGTTCATTAAGACCAAATGAAGAAAAACTTTGCTACTCTGCTGTTTTTGAAATAAATGAGAAAGCTAAAATTATAAACTCTTGGTTTGGTAAAACAGTAATAAAATCTGATAGGCGTTTTGCTTACGAGCAAGCCC
>CAXYUL010000054.1:0-9668 GCA_964292095.1 uncultured Bacteroidales bacterium
TATCGAACGTCGTTATAAGTTAAACGATGCGATCTATATCTTTTTCCTTAAAAATAACCCTTATAATATCAATCTGTGTTTTATCTTTATCTTCTATATATTGCAAATCACAGGTTCCATAGTCTATCATTGCTGCAATTTTAGAATGAGAAAGATTAAAGCCATTTAAAATAGGGGCAAATCCGCTTGTTGATGGCTCAATAGATTTATTATTATCGTATTGTCTTCTTTGGTCTATAAAACCAATTTCTATTATATCAACTTTAGCTTGGTCTAGCCTACTTATCAAACTTTGGATTGTTCCAAAGCCAAAGTTCCAATCATTTGTAAATCCCCCATCTCTGAGAGTACAATCTAAGAGCGCTATTTTTTTATTCATTATAATTAGTTGAATATATATTAGTTTTCATTTCTTCTTCTGTAAGGAAAGGGTACATATCTTCTAAAGAAGGAGATATCATTTTTCCATCTGGAAGTTTTTTAGCAGATAGTTTTGGCTCAAAGTTTTGCGTAGGGTCTATTATGGCCTCAATAATAACGGGATTATTATTATTTAAGGCATTTTGTAAAATTGCCTGGGCATTAGAGCTAGATTCAACTTTGTAATAATCGTAGCCATAAGCTTTTGCAATCGCTTGGGCTGATGGAAAACTAATTCCGCTTTGCGAATTTACTCCGCATAGAGGAGCCTTAAATAAATTGTTTTGCGTTTGTCTTATAGAGTGGTAGCCATCGTTATTTAGCCATATAATCTTTATATTTAAATTGTTATGTATTATAGTTTGTAGTTCTTGGATATTCATTTGAATACTTCCATCTCCCTCTATACATATAACACGAGAGCTTTGTTTATTAATGGCAGCGCCAATAGATGCAGGTAGCCCGTAGCCCATGCTTGCACATCCAGAGTTTGTAAATAGCCTTTGCCCTTTTTGTAATTTAGCTGCTTGAAAAGAGCAAACGCAGGCGCTTCCGTTGCTAGCTACAATTGTATCATTTGGGCTTAGTTGTTTAAAAAGAATGTCAAAAAAAGTGTATGGGTTAATTGGACTTTGTTTAAGCGCAAAGCTAGCTTTTGCAGCAGGATATTTTGCATCTATCTTTTTGCACCACTTAAGCCATGTCTTGTGATACTCTTTTGTAGTATATTTGCAGTTTAGTAAGCTGTTAATTACGTCTTTAACGTCTGCATAAATAGGCATATCAGCTTTTATTGTTGGCTTTTGCAGCTCTAGTTCGTCTATATCAACAATAATTTTATATGCTTTTTTAGCAAAGTTCTCCCAATTATAACTTATTTGTCTAATATTTAACCTGCTTCCTAGTACAAGTAGTAAATCTGCATTTTGTACTACAAAATTACCGCCTCTAGTTCCTACCGTTCCTGGTCTTCCGCAGTAGTATTCAAAGCTATCCCATATAAGGTCGTGAGCATTCCATGCACTTACAACTGGAATTTGTAGTTTTTCTATAAGCTCTATTAGTTCATCTTGTGCTCCTGCAATTCTAACTCCGCTACCTACCATAATTACTGGAGATTTTGCTTTCTCAATTGCCGAGATAATTATTTCTGTTTGCTCTTTTGTTATTTTAGGCACTTCATCTGTGTTTTCATTAACAAAATGCTCTAGTTCTTCTGTTTCTATTATCGCTCCCTGAACATTTAGCGGAATATCTAGCCATACAGGCCCTGGCCTTTTGTTTTTAGCTAAAAAAAGAGCCTTCTCTAAGTGGTATAAAATAGTATTTGGATCTGTTATCATAAGGCTATATTTGGTCATACAGCCAATAGCTTTAGTTATATAAAATTCTTGATCTCCAAGTTGGCGTAAATTTAAGCCAGAAAAATCAACTGTTGTTTCGTATTTTACTTGTCCAGAAATTATTAGCATTGGTATAGAGTCTAGCCAAGCTCCAAGCACTCCAGTAATAGCATTTGTGCCACCAGGACCAGAAGTTACACATACAGCAGCTATTTTGTTATTAATTCTAGCATAGGCTTCTGCTGCTATTGCACATGCCTGCTCGTGATGATAATATGTGCACTTTAAAGTTTTATTATGTCCAAAAGCGTCGTTTAAGTGCATTGCTCCGCCACCGGTTATTGTAAATATATCGCTAATATCCTTTGCCGCTAAAAAGTCTGCTATGTAATCTGCTACACGTTGTTTCATCTTATATAAAATTAAATTCTATTTGTCTATTAATAGTGCTTGTTTATTTATACTGTCTATATTATTTTTATACCAGTTATAAAGGTCTGCAATTGCTGTGCGTATATCTGTGAATTGTATTGGAAATTCTTGCTTTATTAGACTGTTATCGCCACTGTATTCTAGCCCCATTCCTTCATTTGCAATCTTAATATTAAGGCCTGCTTTACCGCTAATTTCTCTTACTATACTTGCAATTTGGTAGAGAGAAATAGATTTGTCGGGAGTAATATTATAAAATTTATGCTTTGGTTTGTTTAAGATAAACCATTCTAATATTGGCATTAAATCTTTAATATATAAATAATCAAATATTCTATTTTGCTTAATTGTTATTGGAAGATCAAATAGTGCTTTACAAATAGCATTAGAAATAAATCTTATGGCGTAATCTTCGTATTTTCCAAAAATTCCAAAAACTCTTAGGTCGTAAATATTTGTGCTGTTTTCTATTGTCTTGCAACATATGTATTTACATAAGCCATGCTCGTCTGCTGGTAACTCATTTTTCCATTGCTCCTCTTTCATTTTTGGTGTGTAGTGACTATTATCATAAATGGCTCCGCTTCCAATCACCAGCATCTTATCAAATTTATCTGACATTCGTTCTAAATTTTAGAACATTCTGGTATTAGTTAAAAGTAAATCTTTAGTGTCTAAGGCATTCCTATGCCCAGGCTTAACTGCTGCGTGAATAACAATGTTTGGATTATTTCTTTTAAAATACTCCTCTACACTTGTTTTGTCTGTAAGATTCAATTCTTTGCTAGAGGGAGCCTTAATCTTATATTTACTAAAAAGGTAGCTCTCAATTATATTCTTCCCGATAAATCCACTCCCTCCTGTTAGTAATATGGTTTGATTACTCATAATTGAAGGTATTTAGAAATATGTTGTGTGCAAATATCATATACATTAGTGCCTTTATACCTTTTGTACCAGTCTACGGTCATTTCTACTGTGCTTTCTAAGTTCATTTTTGGTTTCCATTCTAATTCAAAACGTGCTTTACTTATATCTAACATTAAAATTTTAGCCTCGTGTTGTGCATTAGGATTGTTTATGTGCTTTAATGAACCTTCTCCATAATATTCTACAATTTTAGAGGCAATACTCCATACATTACTAACAAGCTCGTTATTAGGTCCAAAGTTCCATGCCTGGCAATATTTTGTTGGATTTTCCCACATTTTTTGTGCTAATAGCAAGTAGCCACTTAGTGGCTCTAAAACGTGTTGCCAAGGTCTTATAGATTGTGGACTTCTAATCTCTATTTCTTTTTTACCTTCTATGGCTCTAATACAATCTGGTATTATTCTATCTAAAGCCCAGTCTCCTCCACCTATAACATTTCCAGCTCTAGCACTTGCAATAGATTTATTGTGGCTTTGGTAATTGAGCGGATTCATAAAAGACCTTCTCCAAGAAGAAATAGCAAGTTCGCATGCTCCTTTAGAAGAAGAGTATGGGTCATATCCTCCCATGGCCTCGTTTTCTCTATATCCCCAAATTTGCTCTTTATTCTCGTAGCACTTATCTGTAGTTATCATTACAGCCACTTTTGCACTCTTGCACTTTCTAAATGCCTCCATAACATTTATAGAGCCTAGCACATTGGTTTGGTATGTTTCAACAGGTTGCTCGTATGATAATTTTACTAGGGCCTGTGCTGCAAGGTGAAAAACAATTTCTGGTTGGTATGTTTCAAATACATTATTAAGCGTTGTAGCATCGCAAATATTACCTCTAAGATCTATAATCTTATTTCCTATTCCAGAAAGTACAAAATTGTCTTTATCACTATATGTATCTAGTGATAAGCCAATAACAGATGCACCTAGCGAGTGAAGCCAGATAGAAAGCCACGAGCCCTTAAAGCCGGTATGACCTGTAATTAAAACTCTTTTACCCTTGTAAAAATTGTGCATAATATTAATTAGTTATTTACCATACTTTCCAAGGTGCCTCTTGTCTATCCCACATCTCGTTTAGTTCGCTATTATCGCGTAGCGTGTCCATAGGTCTCCAGAAGCCCGAATGTCTATAAGCTAACATGCGTTTTGTTTTGGCAATTTCTTCTAGCGGAGTTTTTTCAAATATAGTTGCGTCTCCGTTTCTTAAAAAAGAAAATACCTCTGGTTCACAAACAAAATATCCAGCGTTAATCCAATTTCTATCGCCATCTGGCTTTTCTACAAAAGAATCAACCATACCAGAGTTAAGATTAATTTCTAAAGCGCCAAATTTGCCAGATGGTTTATATGCTGTAACTGTTAATAAAGCTCCAGACTTTTGGTGAGCATTAATTGTATCTGCTATGTTTAAATCTGTAACACCATCTCCGTATGTAAGCAAAAATCTGTTATTGCCAATATATGGTTCTATTCTTTTTATCCTGCCTCCTGTCATAGTATTTAATCCTGTATCAACAATAGTAACTTTCCATTTTTCACTATGGTTAGAGTGCACCATAACAGTGTTATTAGATAAATCAACTGTCATATCAGAATTGTGATTAAAATAGTTTGCAAAATACTCCTTTATTACATACTGTTTGTATCCACAACAAATTATGAACTCATTTATTCCATAGTGGCTGTATGTTTTCATAATGTGCCACAATATTGGTTTCCCCCCAATCTCTACCATGGGCTTTGGAATAAGGTTGGTAGCCTCACTAAGCCTTGTTCCAAAGCCTCCTGCTAATATAACTGCTTTCATTATTTTTATTATTTATTAGAACTCACAAAATTCTTAATTTCAAAAATCATATAATCTATCATATCGTTAGTCATACCTGGATATACTCCTATCCAAAATGTATTGTTCATAATATAATCTGTATTTTTTAGCTCTCCAACAACTCTATAACCTTGCTTAGATTGGCGCATATAATTAAAGGCTGGGTGTTTAATTAAATTTCCTGCAAAAAGATTTCTAGTCTGTATTTTCTTACTTTCTAAATATTTACTTAAATCGTTTCTGGTAAAATTAGCCTTATCATCAACACTAATTAAAAATCCAAACCAGCTAGGATTAGAGTTTTCTGCAGCTTTTGGAAGAATTAAATGCTCAATATCTTTAAGCCCATTATATAGCCTATTAAAATTATTTTGCCTTGCAATTACAATATTATCTAGTTTTTCTAATTGAGCACATCCTATTGCAGCTTGCATATCAGTTGCCTTTAAATTATATCCAAAATGAGAGTACACATATTTGTGGTCGTATCCAATTGGCAATTCTCCAAATTGTTTACTAAATCTACATTTACAAGTATTATCTACCCCTGCTCCACACCAGCAATCACGTCCCCAATCCCTAAAAGAATTAATGATTTTTGCCAAAGTATTATTGTTGGTGTATACGGCTCCTCCTTCGCCCATTGTCATGTGGTGAGGGGGGTAAAAGCTAGAACTACCTATATCGCCAATTGTTCCGGTCTTTCTTGTTTCATTATCAATAGTATATGTAGAGCCGAGAGCATCACAATTATCCTCTACTAGCCATAAATTATGTTTATCGCAAAAGCTTTTTACAAGCTTTAAGTTAAAAGGATTACCTAGGGTATGGGCAATCATTACAGCTTTTGTTCTTCCCGACAAAGCATTTTCTAGCTGCTCAACATCAATATTGTACTCTGGAATAGTTATATCTACAAAAACAGGAACAGCTCCATATTGTATTGCTGGAGTAATGGTGGTTGGAAAGCCAGCTGCAACACTTATTATTTCATCTCCTCTATTAATTGCGCGTTCACCTAATAATGGGGATGTAAGAGCCATAAATGCAAGTAAATTTGCTGATGACCCAGAATTAACTAGTGAACAGTGCTTTATATTTAACCATTTTGCAAATTCTTTTTCAAATTTTGCTGTCCAAGGGCCAGCAGTAAGCCAAAAATTTAGTGATGAGTCTACCAAGTTAAGCATTTCTTTAGAATCAAAATACCTACCTCCGTAGTTTATATAAGTTTCTCCAGGAATAAATTCTTTTTCTTGTTTAAATGTTTTGTTATAATACTCGTTAACTAATAAGAGTATTTTTTGTCTCAAATCTTCTTTTTCTGAAATAATATATATCTTAATTTCAAATTTAGGGCTTTAACTTATTTTGTATTTTGTACTTCCAATAGTAAAAATTGATGGCGTTTGGCATTTTTGAAATCAATAAAATTAAGAACTCTTTGTTTGGAGCAAAATATTTTATAAAGGGCTTTACCTCTGTAAAAATTTTATCGTTGAGTCCATTTACAGCTCTTTGTTTGCAAAGATGTTTTAGCGAGAAAATTTTACTTAGCTTTCCGTGTTTTTTGATACACTCAATCTTGGCTGCGTTGTCTATTGTTTTTGGAAGAGATAGAACTATTTCTGTCCAATCCTTTCCAAATATTTCTGCAACCCTATATGGGTTCCACGAGTTAGATTTAGATAGTTTAGATGTGCGTATCATCTCTAAACCACTCCACATTACTCTAAAATCTTGAGCATTTGCAAAATACTCAAAAAGTACTCCAAAATGCAAGAAATTAGTGCCCCTATATTTTGGGAAGTTAGCATTATCAATTATCTCTTTAGAAAAAATAGTTGCAGATAGCATAGTCATGTGCCACCCTAAATTAGAGATTAAATCATTAACGTTATTGTATTCTTTGGCTTTATTTTTTACTCTATTTTTGGAGTTAACAATATATGCTAGTGGTAAATATGTTTCTAAATCATTCAGCAGTTTGGCTATATTATTTATATTTAGCCTATTAGCATCTGAGATTACCCATGTGTATTTAGCTTTACTAAGCTTTAAAGACGTTTCAAAATTTATATCATAGCCCTTATTACTCTCTTGACAAAAATATGATAAATATTTGTAGTCTTTTTTCAGCTCTGCTATTTTAGCAGTATCGTCTGTTGAACAATTATCAACAACTATAATTGGAATATTATACTTCTTAACCTTAGCTATTAAATCTATCACACCTTCTAAAAGTACCTGATATCTATTATATGTTGGAATGCATATAGTTAGTAGCTCTGTATATTTGTTATCAATTATATCTTCACACTTTGTTCCCATTTCTACTCATTTTTTTACCCAAAAGGTATTATAACTACACAGAGTTATGTTTTTAATTAGTTAGTTTTTAACGATTTGCCATACATAATATATTTGTTCCAAAATTTGGCGTGCTTGTATAGATGCCAAGCATGGCAACCGAATGGCAGATTATTATTGTTTAGTTCGTAACAATATCCTGGATTTTTTTCAAAAGAAAAATTAATAGCTTCTTTGTAGCTTGGAGTGGATAATTTTCCAGCAACCTTCATTTGATAACCCCAAAAAACGTCCTCGTTGTATTTATGGTTATTACAGTTTTTGAGGTAGATTTCTATTTGTCTGTCATTATCAACTAGTATTTGATAGAATCTGGCAATCTTTCTTAATGAAAAGCCACCATTTCCAACATAATATTCTATTTTGTGAGAGGAATTATGGTATTTGCTTATACTCTTATATAGTAGAGTTCTAACAATTGAAAAAATGTTAAGGGGGAATAGGGTGTAGCATTTTCTTGGTATCCATGGGGCTCCTACATAGTCGTAGCCCTTTTGGCACCATTCTTCTAATTTATCTTTAAAAACATAGGCATCTGGTTGCAGTATAAGCATATAGTCGTATGCAAGGAACCGTTGATAAAAATACTTGCTAAGCATTAGCCTATTATAATCGGAGATGCTTAAAAAGAATTCGTCATCAAAAAGTTCAAAGTTTATATTTTTAAAGTTTTTCTTGTAGTAGTTTAAATTCAATGAGCGTGGGGCAATAAAATAAATATTATAAGTACTTAGTATTTTGTAGCTATGCTTTATGTTAAATTCCTCTAAATGAGACATTCTATCTTTATAGATAGGTATTGCAATTATTATATTTTTTCTCATTGTAATTAAATAAATATCTTTTAAATCTTACTCCCATTCTATGGTTGCGGGCGGCTTAGAAGATATATCATATACTACTCTATTTACTCCTTTTACTTTGTTTATTATTTCATTAGATACATTTGCTAAAAAATCGTAAGGTAAATGTACCCAATCTGCTGTCATGCCATCATTTGATGTAACTGCACGTAAAGCAATAGTGTATTCATATGTTCTTTCGTCCCCCATAACTCCAACACTTTTTATTGGTAATAAAATTGTGCCAGCCTGCCAAATTGCATCGTATAAAGTAATAGAATTTTCTACATTATTGCCAAAGCCATTGGCGGCTGATGGTAGTGTTGTAATATAAGAACGTAGTGAGTCTATGTATATTGCATCTGCATTCTTAAGAATTTCTAATTTTTCTCTATTAACTTCGCCTAAAATTCTAATACCAAGGCCTGGACCAGGAAAAGGGTGGCGTGTAATTAATTCCCTTTTAATCCCAAGGGCAATTCCAACCCTCCTAACTTCATCTTTAAATAGAGATCTAAGTGGCTCTACTATTTTGAGATTCATTTTGTCGGGAAGACCACCAACATTATGATGAGATTTAATTGTAGCAGAAGGCCCATTTACAGAGCACGATTCTATTACGTCGGGATATATTGTTCCTTGTGCTAGCCATTTTGCATTCTCTATTTTTTTTGCTTCGGTATCAAAGGTTTCTATAAAAACTCTACCAATAGCCTTTCTTTTTCCCTCTGGGTCGGAGATACCAGCCAATGCGTCTAAAAATTTCTTAGAAGCATCTACTCCTATAACATTTAATCCCATGTTTTTGTAGGATTCTAGTACTCCTTGGAATTCATTTTTTCTAAGTAGTCCGTTGTCTACAAATATACAGTATAAATTTTGACCTATGGCTTTATTTAAAAGTACTGCTGCTACGGTAGAATCTACTCCTCCGCTAAGACCAAGAATTACCTTATCATCTCCTAGCTTTTCTTTTAATTCTTTAACAGTGCTGTCTATAAAGGAGTCTGGGGTCCAATCGCCTTTACATCCACAAATATTATAAACAAAATTTCTTAGCATATCTCCGCCACATTCTGAGTGAAATACCTCTGGGTGATATTGGAAAGCATACGTTTGTTCTCCTTCTATGCGGTATGCAGCATATTTTACATCGTTTGTAGAGGCTATTAGTTTTGCTCCTTGTGGAAGCTTATTTATAGAATCTCCATGACTCATCCATACTTGTGTGCATGTTGGTATACCTTTAAATAATGGGCAGTCACTTTCTTCTATAGTTAGTTTAGCTCTGCCATATTCTCTTGTAGAAGAGGCATTTACTTCTCCACCATAGTGCTGGGCAATATATTGTGCACCATAACAAACGGCAAGTAGTGGAAGTTTACCTTTTATATTACATAAATCTACTTGGGGAGCCTGTGGGTCCCTTACAGAGAATGGACTGCCGCTAAGTATTACACCTAAAACAGATTTATCCATTTGTGGCATTTTGTTGTAGGGA